>JAJDDZ010000024.1 GCA_029260025.1 Phycisphaerae bacterium
CGGGCATCGCAAATCCAACGAAAGCCGTCAACGTATCGCATGCCGCGGCGATGCGTTCGACGGCTGCCACATTCGCACGAACGATATCGCCGCGCAGAATTATGTCCTTCGGCGGATATCCTAGAACACAAAGCTCCGGAGCGACCAGAAGATCAACGCTCTCCGTCTTGCCGTGCCGGACCGCATCCAAGAGCAGTTCGGTATTGCCCCCAACGTCTCCGACCGTCGGGTCAAACTGTGCGAGCCCTATTCGCATCTGCCTCGGGTCTCCGTCCCAAAAGTTAAGCGGGTCAACACCTCGCATCTTATCAAAGTGACAGAAAACCGCCCCTATGGCGAAATCGGGGTCGCTCCTTGGAAATGAAAAACCGCCCGACATGGGTCGGACGGTCTGGTGCGAGAAAGAAGCGAGACCGGCGGGTCTTTTCCGTGTTCGGGCCGGAGAGAGGAGAGTTGGAAAAGTTTTTCTCCCGCCGATCTCACATTTCGCATGCGATGTGCGAGGGCGGCAGCCTGCTCGGATGCTCCCACAGGTACTTACGACCTGCCACTATGGATCCCGGCCGCCGCTGTCGCACTTTCGCTAGATTTTTCTTTTCTGTGGCGCAGCCACCTTATTTCCAAAGACCGCCCCCGGAGCACCGAAAATTTCCTGCCCTGCGGCCCAGCTTGCATCGCCACGGTCGATTCCCCCTTCTGACATCTCTGGGAACGCACGCCAGCTATGCTTGCCACGCTTGAGTACCTAGCACGACCAGTGCCAAACCCCAACCTACCCCCACAAACCCCGACCGCACCCCGACCGCACCCCCGATTTGAGACTCGCAAGTGACCATAAGAGCACCGGGACTGACGAATTGATGCGAGGAACGCGCGGAATTCCCATGATTGGCAGTCAAAGAACGTCGCCCGATTTGATTGCGATCAGGATCCTGGGGGAGCTCCGGGGGAGATGACCCAAGTGGTTGGGTCTTTTGACACAGATCCCCACCAGTCATCTCCAGCGATTAGACGCCCGATTACCGGACATTAGAATCGACGGCGATGGACGATGGGCGTCGATACCCAAAACCGGGAATATGCACAAATGGCAGAAACATTGAATCTAACGATCAGCGGGATGAGCTGTGGCCACTGCGTTTCGGCGATTGACCGGGCACTCACTGGGCTAGACGGAGTCCTGACTTTCGACATTCAGATCGGTAGCGCTCGTGTCGCCATCGATGAGAAAAAGATCCCCCGCGCCAAGCTTTTTGCTACGATCCGCGAAACTGGCGCTTTTGACGTGACCGGTTTCGCAGCCGCGGACGACTAACACCAACATGGCGACCAACCCATCCACGCCCCCCCCTTCGCAGATTCGCCTGCGCGTCGAAGGAATGACGTGCGGAAGTTGCGTCGCGCGTGTTGAACGCGCGATCCAGTCACGACCAGGCGTACTCAGCGCACGAGTCAATCTCACAACCGAAGTCGCTACGATTGATCTTGCCCAAGAACCCGCTAGTCGAAACGAACTCATTCGCGCAATTCGCGGAGCGGGTTACGACGCCGATACGTTTCGCCAAGGCGACGGTGAAACGACGGGGCTCGAAAAAACACACGCCGGCAAGTTGCAGCAACAGCGCCAAGCACTCGTTCAGGCTATCGGCATCGCGAGCCCCGTCATCATATTGCATTGGGTTGCGCCGTTGTTGCAGTCAAGCGAGACCGGGGGACACGTTTGGCCCCTCGCCGCGCAGGCGATGCTCTGCCTCGTTCTGTTAGGCTCGTCGGCAGGTGCTCCGATCTTGGTCGGCGGGTTGCGTGCGTTGATCCATCGTTCACCAAACATGGACCTGCTAATCTCGCTAGGCGTTTCCGTCGCTTTCGTCGCCGGCGTCGTACGCCTCGTGACCGGATCTCTCGACCACGCTGACTTTCATACCGCAGCCATGATCCTCGCCTTCATCAACCTCGGGCGATTTCTCGAGATGCGGGCGAAACACAGCACGACGAGTGCGATCTCCGCGCTCGCCCGTCGAATGCCCACAACAGCGATGAGGGTCGAAAATGGAAAAGCGATAGAAATCCCCGTCTCTCGCATCGGACGAGGGGATCGACTTCGCGTCACCCAGGATGTCGTCGTACCGGTAGATGGAAGAATCATCGATGGGACAGCCGCCGTTGACGAAAGTGCCGTGACCGGCGAATCGATCCCGCGCGACTGCGCGGTCGGCGACGAGGTTTGCGCTGGATCGATCGTTCGTGATGGTCTGATCATGATCGAAGCAACGCGCGTCGGGGCGGACTCGACGATGGGGCGAATTGTCCGCGCTGTCGAGGAAGCCCAGTCTGTCAAAACGAAGATGCAACGCATCGCGGATCGGGTTGCGGGTGTGTTTGTTCCGGTCGCCATAGGAATCGCTGTTGCGACTTTGCTATTCACGCTCGGACTGACTGACCTTGGTTTCTCGGTGGCTTTGCAACGCGCTGTTGCCGTCTTGGTGATCGCTTGCCCTTGCGCTATGGGCCTTGCGACACCGACCGCGGTGATGGTCGCGACGGGACGAGCCGCACAACTCGGGATCTTGGTGCGCGACGCGGGTGCTCTCGAAGCTGCGGGTGCAGTCCGTGAGATCTTTCTCGACAAGACCGGGACACTAACGACGGGACAACCAACGGTTGCCGAAGTCGCTGTCATCGGTAACGAATCGCGTGAGTCCGTTCTGCAAATGGCAGCTTCAGCCGAGCAGTACTCGCAGCACCCTCTTGCTCGCGCCGTCATATCGGCGGCGCGTGACGCCGGTTGTGAACTTGTTGAACCTGCGTCATTCTCGTCGGTCGCAGGCGCAGGCGTGGTGGCCAAAGTTGACGGTGCGATTGTCCATGTGGGTGCGGCCAAGTATCTCGATGAATCCGACGTTGATCTGACGGAAGCGAATGATGCGATTCACTTGATGAGTGAAGGCGGGTCTTCGGTTGTGGTTGTTGCGAAGAACTCGATTGTCGTCGGCGTCATTTCCATTGCTGACTCTATTCGACCGGATGCGATTCAGTCCGTGAGTGAGCTTCGGTCGCTTGGTGTTTCGTGCGCGATGATTACGGGCGACAACGTCCAAACGGCAAATGCCATTGCGCGGAAGATTGGGATCAACGAGGTTCATGCCGAACAGCGACCGGAAGACAAGTTGCGTATCATCGAGACGCGCCGCGCCAACGGAAACCGTGTTGCGTTCGTTGGCGATGGCGTGAACGATGCGCCTGCTCTTGCTGCCGCCGATGTCGGGATAACTTTTGCGTCTGCGACCGATGTGGCTGTTGGTGCGGCTGATATTACGATTGTCCATGACGATCTTTCTCGTCTTGGCGACGTGATTCGCCTTGCTCGCCGTAGCGTACGCATTATCAAACAGAATCTGTTTTGGGCGTTTTTCTATAACATGGCCGCCATTCCGCTGGCCGCGACTGGTGTTGTTCCTCCTGGATTTGCTGCGGGCGCGATGATGCTATCTTCGATTAGTGTGGTGCTCAACGCGCTTCGACTTCGTAAGTAACAACTTTTACGCAACACGGGTTTCGCTCTACGAAACAAGGCTTCTTCCTCCGTCGATGGGGATGATCTGGCCGGTGATGTAGTCGCCCTCTTCGCAGAGGAAACGCGTTAGCTTGGCGACTTCTCTTGAGGTTCCTTCGCGGGCGATGGGTACGCGGGCGATTAGTTTTTTGCGTAGTGGGTCGCCGTAGTCGTCGGGGAAGATTGCTATTCCGGGTGCGATGGCGTTTACTCGGATCATCGGGGCGAATGCTTTTGCGCATCCGGTGGTTATTGAATTCAGCGATGCTTTCGAGGCGCAGTAGGCTAGGTAACCTCGCCAGGGTTTGGCGGCGGAGATGTCGGACAAGTTGACGATGACGCCGCCTTCGCCTTTTTCGAGGTGGGGGCGGGCGTGGTGGGACATGGCTGCCGGGGCGAGGGCGTTGATGCGCAGCGCTTTTTCCCAATGCGATAAATCGAAATCGGGGTCGGGGTCGGGGTCTTTCGTGAAGACGGATGCGTTGTTGACAAGGATGTCGAGTCCGCCGAGGTCAGTGACGGCGTCGTCTATGATTTGGCTCCACTGTTTCTCGTTGTCGAGATCGCCGCAGATTACGGTTGCGCGCTGACCGGCTCTCATGATTCCTTCTGCTACTTCGAGTGCTTCTTTCTTGGATGAATGATAGTGGATCGCGACATCGCATCCGGCGCTTGCTAGTTCCAGGGCGATTGCTTTGCCGACGCGTTTTGCGCCGCCGGTTACGATCGCTTTTTTTCCTGTCAGGTTCATCTGATGTTCCCGACGCTCGACGGTTTAGGCTGCGTGTTCGTCGATGTCGTCTAACGAGCCTTTCATTGCCCAGACGTCGTCGGATGGTGTTGGCGGTCTCCGCCGATGTTCACTCGCCTCTCGATTTTTTCTGAGACCGCGCACCAGGATCAAACTTCCGCCGAGAAACACGATGACGAGGAGAAAGGTTACCAGCAGGAGCATTGGGGCTGCTTTAAGGAACACGTCGTGTTGACCTGCGCCGGGTTGATCAGTTGGTTGGGCGGAACCTGTGGCTGGTGATTGCGATTCGATGTTGGTCGGTGGGGGAAGTTCCGGATTTGATGCTCTGAACATCCAGCTAAACCACGCGAAAAGTAGCAGCGCGAATCCGACGGCGAGGAAGCCCAGGCCTGCCCTCATTCTTGCTTGGTGTTGTTCGCCTGGGGTTGGGCTCATACTTCGACCTCCTTGCTCCATGTGCAGTTTTTTCTTGGGTCTTCCATTTCGGACTCTTGCAATTTTTCTAACAACGCGCGTTGCTCGTCGGTTAATTCCTTTGGCGGAGCGATGCGGATGACTACGTAGAGGTCGCCGCGATCTCCTTTGCCGTCGGTGATGCCGCGTTTTGATAGTCTGAGTTTTGCGCCGCCTTGTGTCCCAGGCGGGATCGTCACGGTTGTTGTTCCGTCGAGTGATGGTACGTCGATTTTTGCTCCGAGGGTTGCCTCTGTGATTGAGACGGGGACGTCCAGGTAGATGTCTGCTTTCTCGCGGCGATAGTACGGGTGCTGTTGAATCTTGCATGTAAGGATGAGGTCGCCGGGGGTTCCTCCGTTTGGTGAGGGGACGCGGCCTTTGACTCTGATTTTTTGGCCTTCGCAAACGCCTGCTGGGATTTTGACTTCGAGGGTTTCCTTGTTGCCTGCTCCGTGAGAAAGTCGCATGTCGATCGTTGCACCACTGACCGCCTGGTCAAAGGTGAGGTTGATGTCGTTTTGCAGGTCGGCGGCTCGCTGCGGCTGGCGTCTGACCTGTCTCCCCTGACCACCCCGACCACCCCGACCCTGACCACCTCCGCCGAAGAACTGGTCGAAGACGCTGGCTGAACCGCTGCCACCTCCGCCGAAGGCTGAGAACAGGTCTTCGAGGTCGTCCACAGGGACGGATGCGTTGCCGCCCCACTGGTAGACTTTTTGTCCGTTTGGTGCTGTGCCGACGTGACCTACGCCGGCTGCCCCGTACTGGTCGTATTGTGCTCTTTTTTCCTTGTCTTTTAGGGTGTTGTAGGCTTCCTGGACTTCTTTGAACTGTTTTTCTGCGCCTTTGTCGTCTGGGTTTCTGTCTGGGTGGTGCTCTTTGGCGAGCTTTCTGTAGGCGCGTTTGATTTCGTCGCTTGAGGCGTCCTTTTTGACGCCG
>JAJDDZ010000231.1 GCA_029260025.1 Phycisphaerae bacterium
TCTGCCATCCTCCACGTAATGTAGACTGTGGTGCTCCAAGACGACGACGTTCAAACACTCCCCGTCCATTCTATCTCCGCAGGTTTAGACTACCCCGGCGTCGGTCCTGAGCACGCTCACTGGGATCAAGTCGGCCGCGTCAAGTACACCTCCGTCAACGACCACGACGCTCTCGCCGCCTTTACGACGCTCTGCGAGACAGAGGGAATCATCCCGGCCCTTGAAAGCGCCCACGCAATCGCCCACGCGATAAAGCTAGCACCAAGCATGACCGAGGAAGAGTCAATCGTTGTGAACCTCTCGGGGCGCGGCGACAAAGACGTAGTCGAAGCAGGTAGGCTTCTGGGCAAGACCTGGGACTAACAAGAGGTCACGCGAAGAATCGATAGGGACCTCCCTAAGGATCAGACCGTTGAAGCGTGACACCAGCATCGGAGTATATAAAATGAAGACGAACGCATTCGCGATGTCCGCAGCGGTCATTGTCGCCGCGATTCTCGCACAACCAACCACCACAAGCGCCCAAGGAAACTCCCTGGAGGGCATGTGGCGAGCCTGGCTAAATAGTCCAGGCGGAGAGCTACCCTTCACCCTCGAACTCAAAAAAACTGGCGCTGGAAGATACGATGCAACCATCCACAATGGACCCGAGCGAATGAAGCTCACAAACGCAACCAGCGACGGGAGCAGGCTGGTCATCAAGATCGACCATTACGACTCTACCATCACAGCCCAGATCGCCAACGACGGAAAACGGCTCGACGGAACATGGAAAAAACAAGGTGCGGGCGACAGCACGTCGCACCTCCCATTCCACGCCGTCTTCGGCGCGACCGAGAGATTCATCAAGGCGTCAACGGCGAAGTCGCTGGATAGGACCGTCGATGGGCTATGGTCAGTCAAGTTCGACAGCGACAAGTACAACGCGGTCGGCTCCTTCAAACAGCAACCAAACGGAACCGTCACCGGAACGTTCATGACAGCAACCGGAGACTACCGCTTCCTCGCCGGCGACTTCGACGGGAAGAATCTTCGCCTCTCAACCTTCGACGGCGCGCACGCTTTCTTGTTTACTGCGACGCTCGCCCAGGACAACAAACTATCTGGCGATTTCTGGTCACGAGACTCATGGCATGAAAAGTGGACCGCCATTCGCAACTCAAATGCTTCGCTGCACGACCCCTTCACAATGAACCACTACGTCACCGACGTTAAGATGGCAGACATGAACTTCCGCGACCTCGACGGCGAGATGCGGAACCTCACCGAACCGGCTTTTCAAAACAAAATCATCATCCTAGAGATCTTCGGCTCATGGTGTCCCAACTGTCACGACGCGGCAGACTTCATGGTCGAATTGGACAAGCGATACCGCGACGTAGGACTTTCGATCATCGGACTCGCCTACGAGCTAACCGGCGACTTCGAACGAGACGCAAGACAGGTAAAACGATTCAAAAAGCGACACAACATTGACTACCCGATGCTCATCGCAGGAACCTCAGACAAGAAAGAAGCTAGAAAAACACTACCCTTCCTCGACAAACTCATCTCCTATCCGACAATCGTTATTCTCGACGGCGACTACCGAATCAAAGCGGTCCACACCGGATTCTCAGGCCCCGCAACTGGACCCGCTTACGAAACCCTCAAAGAAAAGATCCACGATATCATCGCCGGCGCTCTCTTGCGCCCAAAAGCTCCGTGGGAAAAATAGTGCGGACAGAAAACGGGCAACCCAAGGTGCCCCGCCCGCCAAATTGAAGTCACGAATAGATCGACCGGTCGCTACTGGACTGGATCAGTAATACGCGACATCGATTCACCCGACTCACTTTCCCATCGTTGCCAGTGGCGATCTTCGCCATAAACCACCCGCCACAGCGGCGAAACTGACCGATGTAAAACGCAAAAATCGTCACGATGAATCCAAGCAAGAGTCCAGAGACGAGAAAAGACTACTCCCGGTCCCCGGATCAATTTAGGCGTGCGCCGGCTCCTCGCCCGCCGCCAACAAAACCGTCAACGCAACAACGATGCCTCTAGTTGAAATTCGCTTACCGTTATCTCCTCAAGGTTACGCGAGCACGCGCGCGACCAGACCAATCCGAAAACCGTTGTTCAAGAGAATAAACCCGTTCCGATTTTTCGCTGGCAACGTCCACTTCCATTCGGGGATCGCCCGCAACTTCAAATAGTCGCCGCCCGCCCGCAGAGTCCATCTCCAACATGAATCCGTCAGCATAAACACTGTCATACCAGCGCATCCAGCGCGTAAGATCTATCTGATGGTCCTCACGCTGCGCCATCGAAAGACCGGCCAGCGAAGCGCCGTGCGACTGCGCAACACAAACCGTTCGCTCGCCCGGCTCATCCGCCTCTGTCGAAAGAGCATACGCCCGAGACACTGTAGACGGCACGGCAAAACCGCCAGCCTCAGCAAGTGTCATGAAAATATCCACTGGCTGAGCGGGCCAGGCGATCCGCGTCTCATCCACACCGCCCGGTGGTCTAACAAGCAGCGGAACATGCAACAACTTGTAATGCGAGCTGGCTGTGTGATTGACCATATCCCACTCGCCAAACAGCTCGCCGTGATCGCTCGTCACAACAAGCCAGGTCGTCTCCAAAAGACCATGGCGATCTAACATCGCAATAAGATCACCGACCACCTCATCCTGATACGCAACCTCCGCGTCGTACAAACGCTCCATCAGCGCGATGTCCCCCTTGTCGAAGACATCAGGCAGCCCACAGGCGCAAGCTGCGAGACGACCCTCACTTTGACGAAGACCACGATACGCCGCCCGCTCATGTGCGTTCAGGTACTTGTTCAAGAATCGCGCCGGCGGACGATAAGGATCATGCGCCTCGAAATAATTCACCAATGCAAGAAATGGCTTCCCCGATTCGCCCTGGCGACCCAGACGCTTAGATAAGATCGCATTTGTGACAGCTGAACCCTGGTCATACGCAGCGTCGGATGAAAGACCAAAATGTTTCGTGATCGCCCCGACAGCCCCACACCGAAGCGCCAGACGCCACCGACTGAGATAGGGATCGCGAGTCGTCTCGACAAACCGATCAAACCCCCGCCCGAAACCATTCTCTTCGTTCAACAGCCAGTTATTTGAAATCGCAAGAGTATCGTACCCACGATCCTGCGCTAATTCACCCAAAGTCGGAGCATCACGATCCAGTTCGTAGTGCCCCCAGTTGACGCCGTGATCTTCAGGATAGAGTCCGGTCAGCAAACTCGCATGCGACGGAAGCGTCCAAGGGGCAGTACTTATCGCGTTCTCGTAGATGTACGACGACTCCGCGAGTCGGTCTAGGTTCGGCGTCAGCTCAGACTCCCCATAAACCCCGACCCGATCCGCACGCAGCGTATCAAGCACAACGACCAACAAGTTCGGCGAAGATCCCGCTGCCCCAGAAGACTCTACCTCAACCTGCGCCAATCCCTCGACATAGCTCGCGGTCTTACCAGCCCCAACAATAGCCCCACCAGTACAAACCAACCAAACACCAACAACCATCGCCCGAGTCAGATTCATCAACGACGGATCGCGCGACAACCCTATGTGCCAAACGGAAAGCCCAACAATTAACCCAACAAAGCCAGCCACCCCGCTTGATATGTATGGATCGTCGGCACCTGAAACCAAACCGAACGTGCAAGTCGACCAGGCGATCGCCCCAGCACCCAATCCAGGCGCGAGCGACATGAACCCAGCCTTAACGTCACGTCTAAACCGCCCAGCAGGAAACGCAAAGATACTACCGACAATCCATCCAACGAGAACAAGTGCAAGAGCGCCCGCCCCAACAACGCCCACATTCGCAAAGACGGCCATCGCTAGCTGAGAAGCTTCGACAGGTCGGTCATATGTATTAAAATGAACAAGCACTTCGACGACGGCAAATACAACCGCCACCGACAACGTCCCCGAAATCGCCCGAAACAAGCGAATCCGTCCCCGATCGTCCGCTAATTCTGTCATTGCACGTGCACCTTCATCCTTGGGTAGTGGTTCCTTAGAACGACTCGCGCACTTTCCCCATCTACAGAGTTCGATACACCCCGCTCAAAGTCAAAGAGTGAGGTTGCACCCCGCGCACAAGACGCGACAGAACGTAATACCCAACCTTCAAGAAAAGCGTGAAAGACCCATAAACGAAACTGGCGAGTTTGTACGCCCCTCACAAACAAAGTCAGCAAGCACCGACCCAACGACCGGGGCAAACTTAAACCCATGTCCGCTAAACCCCCCCGCGATCGCAACGTTAGTATGCATGGGATGAAGATCAAGAACGAAATGATCATCCGGCGTCATCGTGTAGAGACAAACCGACTCCTTCACCACCCGATCCGTTAACCCCGGTAGATGCCCATCCACAAACGCCCGAATGTGCTCTGAGTCATCATCCGAAACAGTCCGACCAACCGCCTCCACATCCTCAACCCGGTCATCGCGAAAATGCTCCGAGACCTTAACACTCTCACCATCAAGCGAAGGAAACCCATAGAAGAAATGCTCCCCAACCTCAAACCCAAAAATCGGCGATCCATCCGAAACGCCGTACGCCCCAACCTTCGTCTCAAACCAAAGAACAACCCGCCTCTGAACCTCGAGAGGAATATTCAAATCAGACAACACCTCACCCGTCCAACCCCCAGTACAAAAAACGATCGACCCACCCGAGTACGGCCCCCCATCAGTCTCAACAACGACTCCGTTAGCATCAGCAGACCATCCACGAACACAAACCCCTTCATGAACCTCGGCCCCAAGATCAATCGCCTGATCCACGCATGCCCGCACACAGTCATCAACCAAAAGAAACCCAGCATCCGGCTCATACAAGAGCGACATATCCCCAGATCCCACAAAACCTGGAAACCGAACGGAAAAATCTGACGCAGAAACATCTTCAAACCGGAGATTATGCACGGTCCCAGCAAGTCGAGCCCCTCGAATAACCCCACCATCCGCTGGCCCGCCGAGAATCAAACCCGACCGCACCAACAGCTCCCGCCCAGCCCTCGCAGCGATCTCCTCCCACCCATCCTCCGCCAGCGTCACCAGCGGAACATAGTCAGGATGCTCAAAATACGCCTTGCGAATAATTCGAGTCTCGCCATGTGAGCTACCTTGGTCGTGACCAACAGCAAACCGCTCCAACCCAACCGCCCGAATCCCCCGCCGCGCAAACTCAAGAAGCGTCGCGCTCCCCATACCCCCAACACCAACAACAATCACATCATACGTCAGTTCGCTCACGCCGTCGCATCCGTATCAGCTACTTTCGCACAACCAACCACGCGAGGCCTCTCGTAACCGACAAAATCCTCATACGAAATCTGAAACGAATCGCGATGACTCCCCGCGTTGAAGTTGATCCGATCATTCTCAGAAAGTCGCTCGTCGCAAACCGTTTCAAGTCCGAACAAACTTCCAAACGGAGGAATCGACCCAGGCGCCAAACCCGTCATCGCAAAAACCTCATCCTTGTTTGCAAAACGAAGCCGCTTCGAACCGATCGCCTTGCGTATACGAACGCTATCCAGCGACAAATCCGCCGGAAGTACCGCCATGAAGAAATCGTCCTTGCCTTTGAGGATCAGCGCTTTCGCACCACTGTGAAGTGAAACCCCCCGAATCGCCGCAGCTTCCGCACTCGTGTACACAGCTTCATGATGCGTATGCGTAAATAGAACCCCAGCGGAAGTAAGCGCCGCCCCTAACCGCTCAAGAACTGACGTCCCCTCAGGCACAAGCATCCCGTCGACACAAGAATCATCCACCGAAGAGATCATCCTCCAAAAAGGGATTGTTGATCCGGACTATCCTGAGAGGCGCGCTCACGAACATCAGTGATCTCATCGATAAACTCATCCACCGAATCATATTTACGATGAACGCTCATGAATCGAACGTAAGCGACCGGACTAAGTCGCCGAAGATGCAAACCAACATAATTCCCGATCTCCTCCGACTTGACATCCCGATCGTGATTTCCAAAAAGATCGCTCTCAACATTATCTACAAGCTCAGCGATCTGAGCGTCGGTAATCTCAAGCTTAGTGCAAGCCCGCACAACCCCCCCAAGAACATTATCGCGATTGTAAGGCACGCGCTGGCGAGAGTTCTTCACCACAGTCAACCGAAGCTCTTCCTCCAACCGCTCCTTCGTGGTAAACCGACGGTTGCATTCCGTACAAACCCGCCGACGGCGAATCGCAGCCCCCCCCTCCGTCACCCGCGAGTCGATCACTTTATTCTCATTTTGCTTGCAAGATGGACAGTGCATGATCGCCTCACATCGATCGAGACCCGTGCGACACCGGCATCTGGCCGGCGATCCTAGCTCCGCAAAAACGCACGAGCCTGAAGACAGAACACCTCGATCACCGAAAGACTACCGCCCCTAGATATTGCGTGTCAAATCGCCTAAACTCTCTTCCCGCTCGATAACCGAATCCCGAACGAGCAGAACCGCCTCAATAAGGCCAAAAGCAAACAACGACCCGGAGTAAACATGGGCCGACTTATTGAAAAAACCATCGACGACGTAAAACTTCTCGGATTCTCACTAGCGGGCGAAGAAACCGTCATCGCCGCTCCAGAGCTAAACGTCTGCTTCGACATCGGCAGAGCACCGCGAGAGGTCATCTCAATTGACAACATCTGCCTATCTCACGGCCACATGGACCACGCAGCAGGAATCGCCTATTACTTCTCGCAGCGGGCCTTCATAGGAAACGCAGCAGGGCGCCTCATCGTCCACAGAAGACTCGCCCAGTCATTCCAAAAACTCATGGACGTCTGGTCAGACATTGAAAAACACCCATCACCAGGAGAAGTCATCGGCGTCGAACATCTCGAAGACACCCCCATCCGCAGAGGCCTCTTCGTTCGCGCGTTCGACGTAAACCATTGTGACGGCGCACTTGGCTTTACGCTAATTGAAAAACGCCACAAACTAAAAGAAGAGTTCATCGGCAAGAGCGGTCCCCAACTCGTCGCACTCAAGAAAGACGGAATCGAAATCGAGGATCGCGCAGAGGTCCCGCTGATAACCTACACCGGCGACACCGCCCTAGGCCGATTCCTTGAGCTAGACTTCGTCCAAAAAAGCAAAATCGTAATCGTAGAGTGCACTTTCTACGATCGCGACCACAAAGAAAGAGCGAGAGCTGGCCGACACATCCACGTAGACGACTTCCCAAGAGTCTGTGAAGCTCTTCCCGATAGTAAATTAGTAGTCTCCCACATCACAAGAAGAACCGATCTTCGTTTCGCCAAACGAGCGCTAGAAAAAACACTCGCCCCAAGAGACTTAGAACGCACGACAATCCTAATGGAACGCCCCCCGCGCCCAGAAAAGAAACGAGGCCCCACCGGCAGCTTACCCGCAAGCGTCTAACACCTAAGGAGGACACAACCGTAGGCTCCGCCGTGCGGACCATCCGAATCAGAGCAGCGACCGTAAGGGAGCTAGACGATGGCAACCGGTTACGAATAGCTAGAATCTTATGGTGAGTGTCGAACGACGAAAGACAAATGAACAAGTCAACAATTATCCTGACCTTCGCCGCCGTCGCAGCCTTCTGCAACGGCTGCACCATCCGTCAAAATGATTCACGCAATCAACAACGGGAAAACAAAATGACATACCAAGGACTAAGAACCGCCATCTACCCAGCCCCCGACCTCGACAAAGCAAAACAGTGGTACACCAAAGTCCTAGGCGTCGCCCCTTACTTCGACGAACCCTTTTACGTTGGCTTCAACGTCGCCGGATACGAATTCGCCCTCGACCCCGACGCAAAGATAGGCGAAGGCGTGACAACATACTGGGGCGTAGAAGATGTAGAAAAAGAACACGAACGACT
>JAJDDZ010000232.1 GCA_029260025.1 Phycisphaerae bacterium
GGACAAGGGTGTATCCAAAGGGGTGCGTCGCAATCGCCCGCAGACTGCGTAACCTGCGCTAGGTGGGTTGATCGCCTACTTCTTCGTTTCTAAATCGTCACGAGATCTGGAGGCGAGAGTCATGCTCCCGCCTCCAGAACCTTGTGCTTACGTCCGGTGTCTGTGGGAAGGTCAGCCACCAGCGTACGCTTGAGGGTATCGTGGACGCCTCCTGATGGTCCTATTCCATGAAGGTCCGCCCCTATTGCAATAGATTTGGCCCACGTTGATCGGTGCCGGTTTATGACTGATTCGTGACTCGACGTTTGGGTTGATCGAGTATGATTAGGGCGATCGGTTTGGTTGGCTGGGCCTTTGTCTTGGGGGTCGGGCGTTTGAGGGGCTGGTTAGCCTCTGTCCTCTTTAGGAAATGGGTTCGGGCGCTGCAATATGACGGGTACCGGCAATACTACAACAGATGACATGTGGCTAACAGATGGATTAGGGGGGCGCGGACGGGAAGCGGAGTTCATGGGCCTGCTTGAGCCGATCCAGGAGTCTCTATCTCGTTACGTTCATCGGTCTGCGTGGAATGCCGAGGATGCTCACGACATCGCTCAGCATGCAATTTCTATCGCTTGGCGAGAGTTCGATCGGTTCGAAAAGGGGACGAATTTTCGGGCTTGGATGTTTCGGATTTCGATCAACGCGGTGTACCGCTTCAATAAGCAGCACAAGCGGGAGCGTGCTGCGGTTGACGTTGATCGGTTTGAGCTGGCGGACAATTCGATCGAGCGTGAGGAAGCTTGGGCGTCGATATTAGAGAACCCAGAAAGGGTCCTAGAGTCTCTTGACGATCGATTGGTGTCGGCGCTTGGCACGCTGGGGGTGGATGCTCGTCAGTGCTTGTTGTTGCGTTTGCTTGAAGGGTTTAGCTACAAAGAGATCGCCGAGATGGTTGGGTTGCCTCTTGGTACGGTGATGTCTCATGTTCATAGAGCCCGGATGAAGCTTCGCGAGCAGCTTGCTGAGCTTGCGATTGAGAGCGGGCTGGTGAGAGGAAACAAGGTATGAACTGTCGTGAAGTACGTCGGTGGCTGAGTCCTTATCTCGACTCGGAGCTTGGGAAGACCAAGACATTCGAGGTGAGTGAGCACTTGCGTCAGTGCGAAGTGTGCGCGACGCGATTTGAACGGGAGCGTCGGGTTGACGCTTCGATGGTTGAGCAGCTTTCATCGAACGTGTCGGGGATGGATTTTGGGGCGATGCTGCGTGAGGCTGCCAAACCGAAGCGGTCTCTGGTCAGGTCATGGGGACTTGGCGCGATGGGGATGGCGGCTTGTCTGGCGCTGATTGCTTGGATTGCGGTTGGGTCGTCGCCGGGTAGATCGTCGGCAGTTGGGGATTGGATTGCTTCTGAATTTGTTTCGGTTGCGCCTGACGCGAAGGCATTCGTGCGCGTGTCTGGTGATTCTGTAGACTTGTTGGGGAAGGTGAAGTCGACGCTGGGTGTTTCTCTTGTGATGAAGTCGATCGCAGAGGCGTTTCCGGGTCATGCTGTTGAGGTTGTTAGTGTGGCTGAGAGAGGGACGGGCGGGGCTTTGCATTATGTTGAGGTTCGACTGAACTGTTGCGGGGAGCCGGTGTTACTTGCGTTTGCGGCTCGTAACGAGATGAGGCGTTTGGGTGTGCTTCCGGAGGGGGTCGAAACGGGGTCGATTCGTCGCCATGATTCTTCGGGCCTGAACCTAGCCATGTGGGCTACGGATGAGCTTGTTCTTGTCGCTGCTTCTCACCATTCGGTTGCCAATATTGTGCCGGCGTTTTCGTTAGACGCTGCCTAGATACGGTTTCACGTCAGCTGGTCTCACCTTTTTTCGGTTATTTGTTTAGGCTGGCTCGCCAGGGGTGCTAGGATTTTTCGCACATTACGTTTCAGGACTGGGCCTTTACACATCTGTTTGGTCGGTCGATAACTACTTTCTGCGTGCCCCCACATTGTTGGTGAGATGGGATTGGGAGGGGCTGGAAAGGAATCATGTTGTCGATGAGACGTCTTTTTTTGCTGTTGTGCTTTTCGGAGGTCGTCGGTTCTCTGTTGCTAGTGCCTTCGAAGGCGAGTGATGAAGAGTCTGCGCCTCGTGTTCATGAGTCGGTCGTCGCGCCTGCGCCACTTATGGGTTTACTTCTGGGTGAGCTAACTTACTCGATGGAGAACCTGGTGTCGGAGGATGGTGCGAAACCGTACTACCTTGCTTACACGGTTTATGATGAAGAGAGTTCTATCGTCATGGCCACCCTTGGGGCACTCGGTCGCCATAGTACGACGCGCAATCGGAAGTTGAGTATTGATCTTCGGGTCGGGGATTACCGACTCGACAATACGCATCAACTTCGTGGTGGTGGTCGGTCGCAGGCATCGGGAAGCGGAAACATTTCGCTGGCGATCGACGACAACCCCGAATCGATAGGCCACACGCTTTGGTATCACACGGATAAGAACTTTCGGCGTGCCACCAAGCGGATGACGCAGATCACAACCGACCTGAAAGTCAAAGTTGAAGAAGAAGATAAGTCAGACGATTTCAGCCGTGAGACGGCACACGTTTATTATGAAGCGCCGGCGACCTCGGATCTTGATTTGAAACTGTGGGCGGATCGTTTGCGGCGTGTTTCAGCGATCGCGCGGGAGTATCCTTTGGTCTACAACTCTTCGGTGACTCTGGGGACGCATGTGGGGACCCGGTATCTGGTGACCAGCGAGGGGGCGCGACTTCAGACTGCAGAGACACGGTATCGGGTAACGATGTCTGCGGGTACGAAGGCTGAGGACGGGATGGACTTGGAGCAGTCGGATGATTTCAACGCGGCGCTCGTGGGTGGGTTGCCGAGCGAAGCTGAGGTTGAGAAAGCGTTTCGTGGCGTGCTTGATCAGGTTCTTGCGCTTCGGGAAGCGCCACTTGCAGAGCCCTACATCGGTCCTGCGATTCTACGAAATCGGGCGAGTGGGGTGTTTTTTCACGAGATCTTTGGGCATCGAATTGAAGGGCATCGTCAAAAAGATGTGACGGAGGGGCAGACGTTTACAAAGAAACTTAATCAGTCGGTACTGCCGGAGTTCATCAGTATACTTAGTGATCCTACGAAGCGCCGATTCGGAGACATTGATCTTCGGGGTTTCTATCGGTTTGATGATGAGGGCGTGGTCGCTCAAAGGTTTCCGCTGGTAGATCAAGGTGTGTTGAAGACGTTCTTGATGTCGCGCACGCCAGTGGAGAACGTTCCCGCCTCGAATGGTCACGGTCGGCGGCAACCGGGCAAGGCTGTGGTTTCTCGGCAATCAAATTTGATCGTGGAGTCGAGTAAGCAGGTTTCGTTCGAGAAGCTGCGATCACTCTTGGTTGAGGAATGCAAGAAGCAGGATAAGCCATACGGGTTGCTGTTTGAGGATATTTCGGGCGGGTTCACTACGACGAGTCGGCGCGGTCCACAATCGTTCAAGGTGCTTCCGATCGTTGTGTATAAGATTTTCGCCGACGGGAAACCTGATGAGCTGATTCGCGGGGCAGATATTGTTGGAACGCCGCTAACCTGTTTTGAGAAAATCACACATACTGGCGACGACGTTGATGTTTTTAATGGGACTTGCGGTGCAGAGTCTGGCTGGGTGCCTGTTTCGGCGGTTTCTCCGAGTATTTTGGTTTCGACGATCGAAATTGAAAAGCGAACGCGGGAGCAGAGTCGTCCACCGATTCTTCCGCCGCCGCTAAGCGATGTGAAGCAAGCAGCCGGGGGGCATGGCGAATGATGACGATTGCGTTGACAACAAGAGGGAATCTTATGAATCGAGGGTCTTACGCGGCGCTTTCGTTTTCTGTTGCGATTGGATGCTTGTCCGCCTCCGCGGTCTGGGCGGATGAGACTATGGGGTCGAAGGATGTTGTTCTTCGGGCGATGGTCGATGAAGTCGATCGTGCGATGGCTGACTTGATCATCGAAGGGTTGCCTTCTCCGTACTTGATACAGGTCAATGGTCAGGAACGAAGGAGCTGGTCGATCCGTGCTGCGTATGGCGGGCTTGTTAGTTCGGATGATAGTCGTAGTCGATTCGCTTATGTTCGGACGCGTGTTGGTTCTTACGTTCTTGATAACTCGAATATTCCCCGATCCTTTGGCGTGCCTGGACTTCTTCCACTTGAGGATGATTACATCGCCATTCGTCATGCGCTTTGGTTACTGTTGGATCAGGACTACAAAAGTGCGGTGGAAATACTTACGCGGAAAGAGGCGTATCTGAAGGGCAAGGCTGAGGAGGAGAGGCCTGACGATTATACGAAGGGCAAGCCAATTGTTGTTACGGCGCCGTCTGTTAGTTTTGAATTCGATACGAGCGAGTGGGAGCGGCGGATGGTTCAGTTGTCACTCCGGTTTGGTCGGCACGGGAAGATACAGAACTCCGGAGTCGCACTGAGGGTGGGTCACTCAACGGAGTGGATCGTGACGTCTGACGGGACTCGACTTCGCAAGGAAGACTCGGGGTTGTTCTTGACGATTCAGGCTCAGGTTCAGGCGGATGATGGAATGCGCCTTACGGACTCGCGGACTTACCTGGCTGAGCATGTTGAACAGATGGCTTCGATCGAGACAATTGAGGCGGATATTGATTTGATGTGCGGTCAGCTGGTGGCCTTGTCCAGAGCTTCAGTCTTGGAGCAATACACTGGGCCTGTCCTGTTTGAACCCAAGGCGGCGGGTGTTGTATTCTCTTCGTTATTGGCGGGCGGTCTCGGCGCCCGGCCGATTCCTCTTGGATCGGGAAGCGACCGTAGTTTCGAGAAGAAGCTTGGGTTGCGTGTCTTGCCGCGTTCGTTTCGGGCGTTCGATGACCCGAGTACCGACATGTTCGAAGGGACGCTTCTTGCTGGGGCTTATGACTATGACGATGAGGCGACGCCCGCGACGCGCGTTGAGCTTATTGGTAAGGGAAAGTTGCTAAACATGGTGGCGAGTCGCGCTCCTACGAAGAAGACTAAGAAGACGACCGGTCATGGCCGAAGCGGCGGATTTAGTGACGCGTCTGCGACGATCGGTTGTTTGTATGTTGAGGATGAGGACGCGGTTTCCCGCCAGGAGCTTCATGAAGAGCTTGTTGAGGCTGCCAAAGACGAGGGGTTGCCCTACGCACTTCGGGTTGAGTCGCTAGGGCGTGGGTCTGGGTCACTTGGCAATCCTTTGTACGCTTACAAGGTTGATGTCGAGACTGGTAAGGAAGAGCTCGTTCGTGGGATGCGTTTTCTTGGTGTGCAGGCGCGTTCGATGAAACGGATACTGGCTGCCGGAACTGTACGAGCGGTTTACAACAATATGGGATCGATTGGTTCTAGCGTGATTGCGCCGGCGGTGGTGTTTGAGGAGCTTGAGTTGAGTAAAATCGAGTCTGAATTCGACAGGCCTCCGATTCTACTGCCTCCGAATAAGCGAAAGTAGCGGGTCATCTGAGGACGCGCCAACATCTTCTTACATTGACATCGAACTTGTGTGGGCGATCATGCGTCGGGCCTTGATTTGGGGCGATTCGTTTTCTTAATGGAGAGATGCTGGAATGTTCAAGATTTTGGCGGCGGTGGCCGTCTTGGGATTGGTCTGTTCTGCTGGCGAGGATGAGCCCGGTGGTGTAGCGGCAAAGTCGCTCTTCGATTTTTCTGTCAAGAGCATCGACGGGAAGGATGTTGCGCTTTCTAAGTACAAGGGGGATGTCTGCCTTGTGGTGAACGTCGCAAGCTACTGAGGACTTACAAAATCATCATACTCCGGTCTGGAGTCGACGTACAAGAAGTACAAGGACAAGGGTTTTTCGGTTCTCGCTTTTCCGGCGAATAACTTTGGTAAACAGGAGCCTGACTCGAACGCGAAGATTAAGAGATTCTGCGCGGCGAAGGGGGCGACGTTTGATATTTTTGCGAAGGTGTCGGTCAAGGGCGAGGATCAAAGCGACGTTTACAAGTTTTTGACTACGAACAAGGACGAGAAAATTGGGGGCGATGTTTCTTGGAACTTTGAGAAATATCTTATTGGACGCGATGGTCATGTTTTGGCGAGATTTGGTCCTAAGACATTGCCGACTGACGGTGCCGTGGCTGTCGCGATTGAAAAGGCGCTGGCGGCCGATCGGTAAGGTGCTTGAGCCAGTCCGAAAATGCGCCCCGTTTCTGGGCGCTTCTTGCTTGTAAAGGATTGCTGTTTACACGTCACTTTTGGTTCGCCGACAACCTTGTAGTGTCTCTGCCGTTTTCGCCCTAGAGGTTAGTCAATGGACGTTGGTTTCATCAATCCATTCTTGAAGGCGACTGAGGAAGTCTCTGGCCGGATGGTGAACACCCCTGCCGAGCTGATTCGTACGGATGAGACGCGTCGGTTAAGTGGTGATTCCCACTTCGTGAACGGGATCGTCGAGCTTAGTGGCGACGTCGAGGGGGTCGTGGTCTAGCGTTTTCCTTCAAGCTTGGTGTAGACGGTTGCGGCCTCGTTGCCGGGACTCCCGTCGATAAAGCCGATGCGCACGACGCGATCGGCAAGCCAGCGATTATGGTGGCTGGCGCGGCGAAACAGAATTTCTGTGGGCGTTTCGCCATCCTTTCAATTCCGAAAGTCATTGATGGGAACCTGCTGGACCTGCATACTCGGGGGAGGTGCCTTGGCTCACGCCATTTCTTTCAAGCCTTCTTGGCGGTTTTCAAGTTGCGGTGAACCTTTCCATGGGTCCGTCGCTTGGTAGGGCATGAGGTTGCCCATTCCGTGTCGACGATCGGGCGCGTCCGGTCTTGTAGTCGTTCATAAGGTTGCGTTCTTGAAATCGCCTACCTGGCGGTGCCCGCGACTGGTGACTGAATCGTAGTCTGTAGTGGATCTGACTTCGATCTCGATGCGGTCGTGTTTCTGGTCCTTCGGACGGCGCTTGCGAGAGGATGGTTTTATCATCATATGGACGTTCGTCTCGTTAACCCATTTGTCGCAGCGACGAAGAACATATTCTCTGTGATGGCTGGGATGGATATTTCGCTCTTGGGGACACGCGCTGTTCAGATGCTGCCTCATGACCCGACTCTTGCGAATGCGGTCGTCGATTTGCATGGCGATAGCGCTGAAGAGCGCGGTGCGGTGATGCTTCGTTTTCCAACCGGGGTTCTATTTACGATCGCGGCCGCGTTCACGCAAACAAGCGTCACACTAGAGGACGCACACGACGCGATCGGTGAGCTTGTGAACATGGTCGCGGGAAACGCCAAGCGCGATCTGAAGAGTCGTCGGGTGGGTGTGTCAGTTCCTGAGATTGTTTCGGGCGATCTTTCTACGGGTCCATTGTCGAGACTGTCACCTTGGTTGATGGTCTGTTTTTCTTCCTCGGCGGGGATGTTTTATCTCTGCGCGTCGATCAGTGCGCCGCGAGCACAGGCTCCGGTCATGAAGAGCGGCGGTGGCCGGATTGCTCACGCTTGATGGCCTTTAACGCCTGACGGCACTTGCATTTCATTTTGCGTTTTCGATTCCTTCATGGTTAAGGTCCAGTTCGCCTGTATGTTGAAGACTCGCTGGGCGAGCGCGGGCGCGGTACACTCGTTGCCATGCGCGATTTCTCGTTGGATTTTCGGTGGATTCTCTGTGTTACCGCCGCAGTTATCGCGGGCGGTGTTCTTCGCTTCGGCGGATTAGATCACCTTGAGTTGTGGTTCGACGAGAACTGCACTTACTACATTTCGCACCATTTCTTTGACTGGCCTACCGCCGGTCCGGATCCTTTCTTGGAAGTGGCGCATGTGCCCTATTTCTTTCTGCTTTCGATTTGGACCTCGTTTGTTGGCGAGACTGCCTGGGGGCTTCGCAGTTTTTCTGCGTTTATCGGTACGCTTACGATTCTGCTTGTCGGGTTTGTTGGTTTTCGACTTAGTGGGAATCGAGTTGGTCTAGTCGCGTCAATTCTTGCTTCTGTTCATCCGCTTCATATTCACTATAGCCAGGAAGCACGCGTGTATTCGCTTTGGGCTTTAGTGTCGCTTGCGATGATCTATGCGCTGATGGTCGCGGTTCGCTCTGGGCGGCGGATGCGGTGGGTCCTGTTTATTGTTGCTGCTTGGTGTGTTGTCTTGACGCATTACTACGCGTTGTTATTGCTACCGGCGACGGTGTGTGCGGTTCTCGCTGTAGAAGATCGGGGTCGGGCGTTAAGACAGTGGTGTGTCGCCATTCTGGGCCTGGGAGTTCTACTTGTTCCGGTATTGGTGCTTTTTGTGCTTCCGCATGCTGAGCGCGGGCCTAAGGGATGGCTTGCTGAGGTTTGGGGGGATGGGCCTGGATTGATCGCCGTGGTGAAGTCGATTTGGGCGATGCTGCCAGCCGGGAGATATCCGAGTTATCTTGGGGGGCTTGCGGGATGGGAGGAAGTCGCCGAGAGGAGCGCGGGATCGAGCGTTTCCATTATCATTCGTTTTGGCTCCATTTTGCTCATTCTCGCTGTGTGTGCGGTTTACGCGATTGGGCGGGTACGCGGCGCTTCGCGGGAAAACATCAGTGGCATCGATTGCCAGCCGGAGATCTCTGCTCAACGTGATCGGGTTACGTTTTCGCTGGGCATGATGACGATTTGCTTTCTCCTTGTTGCGATGCTTTACTCACATGTCGTGGGTCCAGCCTATGTCGCAGGGCGGTACGATTTCGTAGTTTGGCCTGTCGTTATTCTTGCTCTATCCGGAGCGATCGAGTCGGCGGGTGCTCGCGTCTGTCGAACTGGTCGCGGCCGGTCGTTTTTGGTTTCTGTTGTGGTTGTGTTTCTTTCTGGATGCAGTCTGGCGACGACGCTTGCTTCACGGCAGGTGTCCCTAGTTCAAGGGAGCGATGCTAGGGCTGAGTTGATTGCGTCGCAGGTTGGGAGCGGCGATCTGGTCGTGAGCGTGAATCAATTTCGTTGGTTTGTTACTCATGGTTTGCTACGGCGCCGTTTTTCCGCGTCGGTTGTTTCGTTTCCGACTGTTCACAACGAGCAAATCTGCTGGCGAAACGCGGAGGCTGAGTTTGCGGATCGAGATGGGCTTGAGGCGGATGCGGATTCGATCACAAGACTTATTCTCGGGAAACTCTCCGGAGGTGGTCGTACTTGGCTTATGGCTCACGGGAGAGCGGGGACGACCGAGTTCGAGGTGGATCAGGTCTTTCTTGCGAAGTTGATGGGGTCGGGTCTGGAAATACGTCCGGTGGACGACTGGTCGGGGCTGGCGGAGTTGGTCTCTGTGCCTGTCAGAAAGTAGATTCCTTCTCACAAATCTTGTCAGGACGGGGTGTTGCGCGTCGTCTAATGCATAGGGCGTCACTCTCTTTGCCGATCTTAAACAGAACAGGGTTTTGCGCAGGTTGCGTTTGTTCGTAAGTCGTTGCAGGATAAGGACTTACGGCGCTATTGGCGGGTTTGGAGTTTTGCGCTGCGCAGGTTGAGGGGGGCGGATCGGCGCGGTGTTGCGCTGGTTGCGTTTGCTCGTAAAGTGCTTTGTTTACAGGGGTTTGCGACGCCAGCGCAAAACCTTGGGCAAGCGCAATGCGCAATGGCAAACGCAAGAATCATGCGGGCAACCTCGCCGCGACGCCGAGTTTCTGGACTCCGGCTTTGTTGGATTTGATGTGGGCGAGCAGCCGCGAAAGACGCTTGCGGTCGGCGGTCGGCTTTTGACGCGGATTCTGCGCCACCTGATGATCGACGATGAAGTCGATGTTGTTGCGGATCGGTTCGGGGATCGCTGGCCACCATACCCTTAATGTCGTCACGGCGTGCCCGAATGCAACAGCGTCTCCGGTCGCAGCCTCCAAAATCACCCGTCGGTATCCGGGGTCGATCGTCGCGAGTGATTCGGCGATGGTCTGAGGATTCTGATTCGCGGTGATCGGGGTGATCCCGGTATTAATGGAATCGAGCATCGCGTCCGCCATGACACCATCGCCCGATCGTCGGAATACGCGTGATAGCTGAGCAACTTTGGCCGGATCAAGTGTATCCGGCGGACCGTGGGACGAGCTCGTCGAATCGGGCTGGGTATGCGCCACCAGGATGGGCGGCGCCGTTTGAACCGGCGGTCCGTCTGCCATGTCGCGGATGGCCCTTCGCGTCGGCCTGTGGTTGACCTGGCGGCGGCGCATCTTGGTGTCTGGCGGCTGCGATCGACCGGGCTTCGATGCCGCGTCGATCGCCCGTAAACGGTCGTTCGATTCGGCTGCCTGAAACAGCCATTTCTGAAAATCGTATTTTGCCCAGCGGGCGAACGGCTTGAACGGATACCGCTTGCGGTCGGTCTTGTATCCGTAGTAGTGCTCGATCACGGCGATGACGTCGGCGAGCTCATAACCACCGTCGATCAAACCCGCCGCCGTGGCCATTGCCTTGTTGTCGATCGACTCTAAGTTGCCAATCCGGTACGCCCACCATCCGCAAATGTGGACAGCCGACTCAGCCGTTTGTCGCGATAGCGTTAGCACCTGACCTATGGGCCGGACATACTTTTCACGGAGGGCTTCGGCGCCGCCGTCGTCGAATTTCTGCACCCATAGCTGTAGCGTTCGGACGCTGCATTTTTGGAGTTTGGAAACGCGGTCGCTGAGCTCTTTGGCGATCGCTTTGTTGGTGCGCGTGGGGTGCTTTTTTTGGAGCGACTTGTACTCCTCGACGATGGCGACCCGCTGTTTGGCGCGATCGTCGGAGGATGAAAACTGCGATCCTTCGGTCGAGCCGTCGGGGCGAACGGATCGGTAGTTGACCGTGATCCCGTCTTGATCGTAGGCGACCATTGGGAATCGGACTTTGCCCGCGACCTTGTCGCCGGAACGGGAGATGTCTTTGGTGTCAATGGTGTTGGTCGAGCCCATTGCTTGGACGATGCGGTCGGTGATGAGGTCGTTTGTCATGCCGCGTCCGCCAACGAGACTCCATTGATGACTAAAACTTCCGGGGCGACGCTTTGCTTCGCGCTGCGACGGTTTTGCAATGAGAGATTCTTGTTCGTCGCGCAGTCAATATGGGTCCAGTCCGCGTAGAGGGTTTTGAGGCGAGGGTGGTTGTAGTAACTCAACACGACGCGCGCATACTTGAACTTTCCTAGCGCAGCGGCTAGTCGCTCGTGATCGTCCTTGCCACCGAACAGCAGGGTTGATGTTTCGTTGAACCGGTGAAGGTATCTCGCGGATCCGCTCATCGTCTCCTCGAAGTAGGGTGGATCGACATAGATCACGGTCCCCGTGGCGTCATCGATGCAGGAAATCACGTCGAACGCGTCGCGGTTCATAATGACAACGCCACGAAGACGATCGTGCCAGGCTGGGATGCTGTCGATCGCGGACCGCCATCGCGTACCGGGACCGCCACCGCCGCTGGTCCATCGCGCCGCCATCTGGTAGTTGATTCTAGCCGTGCCCGACACGCCGTTGCGACACATCCAAGACAGCGCCAAAAATCGCGCAGCTCGAAGGATGTCGGTATCGGAGATCGCGTCGAGGCTCTTGGGTGGCGTGTGGTCGCGCAACATAGAATCAGACATGGCGTCCAGTGACGCCTGGCAGAGGAGCGGCATGTGGGCGGCTTCATATAACTCTTTGCACCGTTCAGACGCAAGTACCATCGCTAGGTTTATCAAATCTGCGTGCAGATCGTTGACGGTCTCGATGCTCGATCGGGTCTTGGCGAAGAGGACAGCCATCGATCCGCAAAAAGGTTCATAATACGAAACGTGCGGACCAAGCTCTTGCGCGATCCTCTCGCCCATTTTTCGTTTGCCGCCGAACCACGGGGCGATGGAGTTTAACTTCGCGACGGTCATTTGGTGTCGTCCTGGAAATTCCAAAGCCTTTGCGCGCCACTGCACGGGACAGGCTCTTCTAGTCGCTCAACGGCCTCCAGAATCCAACACACTGGACCCACGGCGTGTTCGTCCTCGATAAGCCACGGACGATTGGTCTCGGCGGCGAACCTCAGCAGGTCATAGTAGTCAACGCAATCAACGAGTGTGGCGGTCGCCACGACTGCGCCGAACGACATATCAGGATAAAGTTCTAAATCGCCCTTGTCTAGATACGCTCGACCTTGGCCCGCGTGAATCGCGATCAGACCTCGGTATTTTGTCGGCCAACTTCGATTCTCGACGCGTTTCTCGCCGCTGGCGATCAGGTGAGCGTACGGCTGTAGAATGGTGATCGCCTTCATCCGTCAGACCTCGCTGCGGGTTTTTTGATTTTCCGTTTGGGCCTTTGTTTGCCATGCTTTTTTCGATGACCCGATAGGAAGTCCTTGATCGTGTTGAAGGCGACGCCACCCGCGAAACCGATGGGCTCGTATACGTCCAAGAAGGTTTCCGCGTCGTACTCAAATATGCGACCCGTCTTGTCGACGACGCGGATTTGTCCCGACGGCAATAGCTCTGCACGCTGAGTCGGCATGCGCATCTTCACCGTGAAAATCGGATTGCCGGTGCGCGGCTTGGGTGGGTGTTGCCTACACATATTTCTCTCCGACGTTGACGGTTGCGCAATTGTCGCAGGCGTTGTCGATGCACTGGCCAGCGGTGTCCGGTTCTACTTGATCGAAATAACTGCGGATCCACTGATGGCGACAGCCGCCGTCGTCGCAATAGTCGGCCATCTGGCCCGCCGAACCGGCGAGCGCCTCGAAACGAACGGCGTCCATGTCCTCGCCGCTGAAGCGGTCCATCCAAACGTCGAGGTCGCTCGGGTCGTAAAGGATCACGCACGTCGCCGGATCGCCGTCGCGACCGGCGCGACCAATCTCTTGATGATACGTCTCGATCGCGGATGGCATGAACGAGTGAATCACGAAACGCACGTTGGGCTTGTTGATGCCCATGCCAAAGGCAATCGTGGCTACCGCGATCGCACCTTCGGTATTCATAAACCAGTCTTGCGTCGCGCGCCGCTCTACGTCGGACATCTCGCCGTGGTAACTTCTCGCCGGTTCGTCGTTGTCGTGCAACATCTGTGCGATGCGAACCGTGTCGTAACGCGTTGGGCAATAGATGATGCCGCCGTCCTGCCAGTGAGTGATAAGTGATCGGAGCGTTTCCAAAACGGCCTTGTCGCTGGCGTCGATCGAGTTGTTGCGAGAATTCGGGTCTGTGGGGCGGCGCCTTACCTCTAAGCGCAAATTCGGTCGGTCGCAGTCGCCTACATAGATGCTGTGGTTTCGCAGGCCCATTGTTTTGGCTATCTCGTCTTGTACTTGCAGCCTCGCGGTCGCGGTAAAGCAACCGATGGGCACGCCGGGAAACAAGACGCGAAGATCGCCCAGCCGCTTGTAGGCTGGCCTGAAATCGTGCCCCCACTGGGAAATGCAATGCGCCTCGTCGATCACAAAACGCGCGATGTTGCATCGCTGCAAGTGGTGCATGAAACCCGGATCCATGCAACGCTCGGGCGAAACGTATAGCAACCGCAGCCGACCCGTCATTGCATTGCGAAGGATGGCGTCGGCGTCGTTGGGATACAGGTCGCCGTTGATATACTCCGCCGCGATGTCCCGCTTGTTGAGGTCGGCCACCTGGTCACGCATCAACGCTTTCAACGGGCAGATGACCACGGTCAAACGGTCGCGGTCCATGATCGCCGGTAGCTGATAGCACAAGGACTTGCCGC
>JAJDDZ010000233.1 GCA_029260025.1 Phycisphaerae bacterium
GCGCGATTTGTTGCTCCGTCTCAAATTCGACGCGACATCGAGAATGATCTTGAAACTATCGTTCTCAAGGCTTTGCACCATGATCGAGAACGAAGGTATCAGTCGGTACGCGATCTTGGAGAGGATCTGCGGCGCTTCCTCGTAGGAGACGCCATTCATGCCAAGCGAGATCAGCCGTGGTATGTCTTGCGGAAGTTCGCTCGCCGGTATCGCCTACCGTTGGGGTTGGCGACCGTAGCGGTCATCTCGATGACGGTCTTCGCTTTCATCAGCTGGGGGCTTTATCGCGATGCACTTCAAGCCAACGCTACAACGGATGCGCAAGAGAAGTTTGGCCGAATCATTGAACGCATTTTAATGGACTACAATGACGAGCTTCTCGGAGGTTCCAAGGCTTCTATTCTCCACGGTCAAACTGCACAGGGTGTAGCAATGGACTACATCGATCGCCCGATAATCAATCCGCCAATTGACCTGCTCGAACGAGTCAGCCTTGATTTGCCCGAATATGGTTGCGAATCAATCCGTGATCCTTCGGCGAGTACGTATGAGGATTCAAAGCGGTTTCTGGAATTGAACGAGCATTCACTATTGAAGCTTCAGGAGATCTTGACTCAAACGAGAATCGTTTACCGGGCCAAAGAGCGGGATCGAGAATGGATCGCCGGGGACCGCTCTGGCGCAATACGCGCTTCATTATGCGCTGCGAAGATACTTTCCGATCGCGCCGTTCTCTTGGCTTCCGAAGGCCATCACGAGCGAGCGATCAACAGCCTCCACGCCGCCCGTACGATCGCATTTGGCTTAGGAAACGGAGCGCGATTCACGGAGAGAATAAGCGCGCTTCAGGCTCGGGACTATATCTACAGTACATTCTTCTTTCTACTATCATCAGTTGAACCGCGATCGCGAATTGCACGACACTACATTTCCTGGAGCGATTCCGATATGCCAATCCCGGGCATGCGTCAGATTGTGATCCGTGAAACCGTCAGTATGGCACAAATCTTCAAGGCTTCAATGCGAGGGGACCCGGATACTGGCGCCAGCTTCCTTGATCTAAGGCATTTCAACGATTCAACCGGCGGCCTCGTCGACTGCTTTAACTTCTCACCGTCGGCGTACTCGGATCTCGCGCGCAGTATTGATGCTGAGACGATCAATTTGATCCTGCAGCAATTCATTGAAGAGCCAACTCATCCCAGACCATCGGTTGATAATGAACGCAAGAAGCAGATTAACGCCACTGCTTGGACTTTCGTCCGAGGATTGCTACCACGCTTGCCAACGACCCAGGTCTCTGAGCTAAACCGCAAGCGAGGCGTTTGCCAGATTCTCACCCACATTTATCGCTTTCATGGCGAGCATGGACGATGGCCCATCTCGCTTCACGAACTACCAACCGGAGACATCCTCGCGGAGTCGACAGCGAAACTTGGCATTCAATATGAGCTCCAAAATTCCGGTCCCCGGATAAAGCGAAGACCATCGTCAGCCGAGCAGACGGAACTGGAATCTGACGCGTCTCAAGTTCACGCGATCTATTTCCCATCCATGATGTAGCTTATGCTGTCCATGTGCTGATTGCTTTGAGAGGCTCTTGAATGAATCGCATCAGAGGATCTGGCATGGCGTCAATTCGGGTCATTGCCGCATGGACAAGGGCCAATTTCTTGTGTAGGTTCGCAGACTTTCGCGTAGGCGCAAGTTCCGGCCTGCCAACAGCATACGAATCCCGCCAACTGTTCCCCACTCGAAAGGGAGAGGGAAGTTTCAAACTCAGAGCTTGAGAAGTCTTGCTCTGCAACCGCAGCTTGCGGCGGACTCGCGACTACTGCCACGACAGCGATGAGTAACAAAGAAACAGATACGATCTTCGATCTTAGTGAGAGGTCCGAAACGCGCATTGTCAGTCTCCGTTTTTAAAGAGGCGCACCTCGACCAGGATCGCGGAGCAACGCGCACAGCGATTCCAAGGTCAAACTGGTTTCCTCAAGTGATGTGCAGCAGTTGACGCCTCTCCAAAGGAGAGCAACGCTCGCTGGCGTCTCATGGTGCGAAGTAACTAGATTCGCCCGCTGCCTACCTCCATGTGGAAAGAAGCATCTCCGCATGTACGCTCAAGAATAAATTGTCGATCCCAAAGTCGCCGGTAGCGCGCATCATGAGGATGAATTGCGCCGCATCGGAGTCGTGGCCTGTGATCTCGAACGATCCGTCGCGTCGTGCCCTAGATTCGCGAATGCGGAACTGCATTACTTAATCAAGAAAGCCTCTCTGTTACCATGTGAATAGACGGTAGACGACTTCCACTGGAGAAGCAGACTGCGAGCTTGATGCTTTAGGCTGCTTGACTCTCAGCCCCGTCGGGGATCGAGGGTAGCTTTGAAGCAATATGGAATCTGCCTTGACGACCCTACGGAATCGGTGCTCGTGGGATACGCGTGTTGCGGTGAAGGGGAACTGCCTTTTTCATCTTGAGCCACCATGACTTGATGGGGCCGCAACTTCCGCACACAACATGCAAAACTCGCCTCCCTTAGCCCGCTGGTAGACGGCCTAGCTCTGGCCTCCTTCGTTCTCCGGAAAAGTCTGTCCAGGATTGGAGGGCAGAAGGGCAGTCCGATTTGAGCACCACGACCGGACCGGTAAGTTTGGCTCCCGACAGCAGACTCACGTGCCGCGGGGCCAAAGACCGCAGAACGCCGAACCCCTAGTTTTCCTACGACGAGAGGCCAGTCAGGCGGCAGAATCTCAACAGCCCGCCCGCATTGCTCCCGTCATCCAAGAATATTTCGATTTTGCGCGTACACGCCGACATCGACGTTTCCACATGTATCTCAGAAGGTGGGGATGCTGGGTGCGGAGATCAGGATCTACACGTTAGACCGCCCCTCCACGAAAGCCGGAATTCTCCGAGAGAATCGCGGTGTTTGCGCGACCCCGCATCTAGCTCCCTTCACATTGATGGCTTGGCGAAACTGGTTCGCGGAGTTTGAACGATGACTGAATCAAACGCGAAACCCATTAGGAGGCTGGTTCGAGTCTTGCGCGTCGCACAGGTCCGCAAAGACGATCCGGGCCTTACTGGCCTGCAGCTCGCCATGAAGTTCGGCGTTTCATTGCGTACTATACGCCGCGACTTGGAACTACTAGAGGAGGTCTCCCATTCCGACTCCACAGATATCGAAGTGTTGTCGCTCACTGAACCATCATCCGCGGTAAGACAGAGTATTCGATCGGGTTAGGCCGCCATGGCTCGGTCGTGACCGTCCATTTCGGAGACGTGATCATGGATGGGCGCGTATGTTCAACCAGCGCGAAGGTTGTGACTGATTCATGTAAACGCTTAGCCGTTGCGGATCGCGAAGATCAGTGGGAGTGCGAATGTCATCTCAAGCGATCATCCTCATTCCGGGAATCAAAGGCACCAAGCTCGCCAACACAAACCGTGCGACACACGACGTGATCTGGTCAGGGCTGCAGGCCGAGTTCGAATCCATCGAAGATCTTGCGCTTACCGAACCATTCAAGGGAAGGAATTATGACCAAGAGCGCGATGTCATCATTCAGACCAGTGAAATCGAAACTCTTGCCTACGGGGAGTTCCTTCGTGACTTGCAGACTGACAAACCAATTTTCATCTTCCATTATGACTGGCGCATGACCGCCAAAGAAAACGCTGCGAAACTAGCGATGTTCCTCGACTACCTAATCGATAAGTCCCATGCCAGCGGATGGCCCAAGCCAATAGAGCAGTTTGATTTCGTTACACACAGCCTCGGGAACTTTGTGCTGCGCGCATTCCTGAACACCTATGAATCGGATCTCGTGCACAAAGTCGTGTTTACGGTTCCTCCGTTCAAGGGGTCGCTCGAAATCGTCAGTGCCGTGCTTGTCGGCGAGGGTGCCTTCTCTTGGACGAAGACAAAGATACGAAAGATCATTCGGACGATGCCCGGTGCGCTCGAACTTCTTCCCACCTATGAAGGGGCCGCGACCTTCACTTCAGGCAGATCGAAAGTGGACTTCTTCAATGCAAAGCACTGGCAGGGAAACATTGTGGATACTCGAGTGCCCAGCAGTGCGAAGAGTGCGTTGGCGAAGAAGTTTAGAAAGGCCCTTGAGCTCGCCTCAATAACAGTTCACGAAGACGTGTTGGACCTTAGCACCCTTCCGTTACCCTTAAGGAAACGGATGCTCGTGATCGCCCGCGATGGCTACCAAACTCTGCAGTCAGTTCGAGTCGAACGAAACTTACCGTCGGAGCCGAAGAATTACGTTGATCTGCGAAATTCAACACGCAACAAGAACGGCGACGGATCTGTTCCTCACGCGAGCTCGTGCTGCTACCACCAAGACATCGCGACCCTGATGGTCACCGATGCTTGGTTCGAGATCGAGCACGGCCATGCCCTCATCCTCAACGACGAGAGGGTTCAGCGTTTGGTAAGCAGATTCCTTTCGGATCGTCCGTTCCGCCAAGATAGTCCCGGGAGCTGCATCAAGCGCGTTGTGGGTCTTGATTTCGACAACGGTGATCCCGTGCAGGGGTGGGCTGCTAAGTTGAACTGATTTCACGGAGCTGCGACGCGAGGAACTCGCCGACTCCGATCTCAACGCGTCCGTTGATAAGTAACCCCGCCTCCGCCAACTCCTGCTCGACTTTCTTGTACGCAATCTCATCAGTGGCTACGACAATCACTCGATCGATCTTCGCCGTCAACGCCCGCTTTACATTCGAGACGGCATCGGATTTCCCGGTTTCAACCTCGATACCCACGCTTTCACCGTTTCTTCGAGCCAACACATCAATGCGTCCGTCCCCTGCTGGTGCCTCCAATTCAACTTGATAACCATCCGCTTCAAACTTACGCGCGTAGCAACGCTTCCAATACTCGTGTGCGATCGAAGCGTTCGTTGACGGTGTATCAATTCCAAGCGCCTTTCGAGCCTCCGACGACAAACGAAGAAGCAGCTTCCGTGTACGGCCAAGCTCGACCACCTGCGCGTCGAGCCAACCGGCATCAAGTAACTCCTTCTTGAGCCGGGTCCCCGCCCCTGCACTCATGCCAAGGCGGTCGTATCTCCTCTTCACGCCGTCGTCTTCATAGTCCTTGACATCTTCCAATAGACGAAGCGCGTCGTAAGAAAGGGGACTATCCCACATCGGACCCCGTGTAATCCGCCCGAATTCGCCCCACTGTCGCCCAGTCAACGGTGTACGCGCCCTATTCCGCCGAACGTACCGAGATAGTTGTGTATCCGTAACCGATCCCTTTCTGACCTGAACGAGTGGAAACTGAACAACAAATGGTCTCGTCCAACGACTCTGAAGCTTCACGACCGCTTGCCCGACCGGCAGGGAACTGAAGCATCCCTTGTCGTCATCCTCGACTTGGGAGATCCCGGCGGCTTTGTTGATGTCAGTTGGGTTGGTTAGATTGAGGGTGATGGTTGTGTGGACATTTCCAAGTACCGCACTCGAAAGGGCGTGCGGCATCTGGTCGATTACGATCATGGCTATTCCGACTTCGCGGCACTGCCGGAGGAGCGTTTCCATGAGGGATTCCTTCGATTTGTTATCAGAACGCCGAAGCACATGATGGGCCTCTTCCACGAAGATTACAAGTCGAAGTTTCTCACGAACCGGATCAGATAACTGAAGATGATAAAGCCAGAGGCAAATCATCGGGACAAGGAACTTCTTATCCGCCTGGCTCAATGAATCGAGTTCGACGATTGTATTGCCGCGAAGAAGCAGGGTCGCAAGCTCCTCTTGAGTGGATCCCTTCGTTGCTGAAAGCTGCGAGAAGGACATGCTCTCAAGCGCTCGTTGTGCAGAAATCTTCCACGACCCCGCTCTGCCGCGATCGGGAAAATTCTCAAGTTGCGAGAGAATGTCTTGCGGCGTAGGTGCCCGGAGTCCTTCCTCAAAACACTTCGAGATTGCTCGTTGGAGCACGCTTCGCGATCCGTCGCCAAGGGTGTAGGCATCGGCCATCGCGTCGATCACATGATTGATATGTACGCTCGGTTCCAAGCCAGGCGGCGGAACAAACGGATTGAATGCCAGCGGCGACAATGGTCGCCCGGGCGTGTAGATATTCACCTTGGCCTTGAGCCGTGGAAGCAGATGTCGCGCAGTTCGTTTCCAGTCCAGAAAAAGAAACGGAATCTTTCTATCCGTGAGTTGTCGCAGGAGATGGAACGCTACATTAGTCTTTCCTGCACCACTGCGACCGACGACGGCAAGGTTCTGTAGTAGTTCACCCGTTGAGATTCCCGCGGGCCATTTTGCACCAGCGTACTGAATCGTTCCCAGGTTAATTGCTCCGCGAATTCTCCGCTCGGGCGGGAGCGAAATTAGCATCCTAGTATCGATGTTCCCGAGTTTTCGGTGTGCGATGTTGATGAGTTGCCTATCTAAGAGCGATCGTGTGACTGGATCGACGGATTCACGGGCCTTCCGCCAACGTGCGACGTGTTTTGGGGCGAGCGGTTCCAGTTTATGGGCTAGGGCTTCGATTTCCATCGTGGAGGAACAGGAGTGGGGAATTAAGGGGTTCGACTGAAGTGCGCGGAATTGGTGACATACGGATGCCATAGGTCGCCCTCTGTCGCAGGTTCGGGAACGTGATTCGGAAAAGTTTTTTGATTTGTTGCGTACATCGAGCCGTCATTTGCGGCACTAGTATTAGTAGACGGCGGAATACTCGGCGGGGGCAATCTCCCCCTCAAGTGCCGTACGTGACAGCCCTACCTCCACCTAGCCGGGTTGCGCCGGAGAGGATGCCGCGTCCGTGCCCCCGCTCTTTTTGCCAGGATCAGTAACTGGGTGCATAAACGCGAAGCGAACCTCTAGCGCTCGCGACCCATAGTTGGGGCTTACGTTGCGATGGTTAACCGATACAACCGAGAGTTCCTTGCATGACGAAAAAAGCCCGACACAGAATTTCCGAAGAATGCCGTGGGTCTATCAAGGACGACATCATCTGCTACCATCACTTTCGGAAAAGCGATGACAAATGAGTATGCCAACAATCCGAAACTGAACGTGGAACTTATTTCGTGTCTGAACGAGTGGGGCATTCAATCACTCACTGATATTCAGAACCGAGCAATAGAGGCTGGCGTTGCGATGGGGACAAGTGCGATCGTCTGCGCGCCCACTTCATCCGGCAAAACCTTGATTGGGGAACTCGCTTTGGCCAACGCCCTAAGCCACGGGCTAGACGCACTGTACCTCGTTTCTCACAAAGCACTTGCCGAGCAGAAGTTCTTCGATTTTACTGATCGCTTTTCCACTGTTGAAGGGGTATCACCAGTTACTGTGGGTATTAGCACGGGTGATCATGAAGAGGGTGATGTCAATTGTCGCCTCCTTGTCTCGACATACGAAAAGGCGTTGGCCTTGATTCTCGGTGGCCGTATCAACGTGGCCAACACGATCATTATTGCCGATGAGCTTCAGATAGTAGGCGAAGAAGGTCGTGGGGCGTCGGTTGAGACTCTTTGCGCACTTATTCGTCAGCGCAAACCGCACCAGTTCGTTGGACTGACGGCAACGGTTGAGAATCCTGAGGATCTCGCTGCGTGGCTCAACTGCGAAACGGTAAGAAGCGCGATGCGTGACGTTGAGCTGATTCAGACGGTCTGCTACGACGGTAAGCAATACACAGTACCGTTCGGACAGGAGGAAGGCGTAACCGCGCCGAGCACATTCGGAAATGCTGATCTTCACGGGATCAT
>JAJDDZ010000234.1 GCA_029260025.1 Phycisphaerae bacterium
GAACCAGAACGCCTTTCCGCTCGCGATGGCGGGGGAGCTGATGCGTTATGAATGCTTTGTAAGGCGCTAATCCGAAGATCGCCAAGGTAATCGCGCAAAGTGCGAAACACGCTGCAACCGTCGATGTGAAGGCGGACCACTTTTTTCGACAGAGCAGGTAGATTATCAGAAGGCCGGGGAAGAGCTTGGATAGGGTTGCGTAGGCGAGCAGGGATCCGCCAAGGATGTTGCGGTTTTTTTCGAAGAGCAGCATGGCGAGGATCGAAATCAGAATCATGAAGACGTGTGCGTTGCCGATTTGAAGAGTCGCGATGGAATTCGGGGCGATTAAGACGGCGGGCCAAATGAGCCAAAGGGGGGTGAACTGCCAGCCACAGACCCAGACGGTTAGCGCTGCGCTGGTCGCGACAAAAAGCAGGACGCTGAATGCGAACCAGAGCGATCGGATTTGAAAAAAGCTCAGGTCTGTTTTGTAGGCGGCGTAGAGTCCGAGCAGAAACGGCGGCGGGTATTGATACTGATCGATGTGGAATGTCTCACCTATTTCGTCGTGGACGGGCGTCTTAGATTCTGCGTTTCTGTAGTGTTTGGTGTCGTAGATGTTCTCGGTGCCCTGATCGACGAGATAAGCGGCTACGAGGTAGCAAGTCGAGCAATTGTGTTTTACATAGAAGGGTTTTGTGAGGGAGTCGTTATCGAGCGATCTGGGATTTCGCTTGAACGCGTACTCTGTCCGTGAGGGGTCTTCTACGAAGCATGCGAGTGTAGCGACTCGATAGACGGCAACCGCTGAGATCACTAGCCAAAGGGAGAAAAGGGTTCGTCCGTTCTTTGGGAACGTCGCGAGCTCTGTGGGAGCGAACTTATTTGCGAAGGCGGAACCGAGGACAACAAGGGCCGTAGTTACGATGTACGTCAGTGTTGCGGGGGCACCCAGGGCGAGGAGCGTGACTGCGATGCTTGGGGCAGCGATTGCGCCGCCGACAAGAATTGCGATGACTCGGGTTCGGTTCGCCGGCGAGACGGTCAGTGGATTGGTTTGTGGAGTTCTTGTCAGGCGATCGCTCCAGCGCTTGGGGTTAGGCGGTTTCGACTACTGAAAAGCCGCGGGCGAGTAAGTCTTGGACGTCGATGATCCCTATGAGTTTACCCTGTGTGTCGACGACGGGAAGCTCGTCGATTGCGTGGGCTCGCATGATCTCAAGGGCGTGGTTGACTCGTTGGTCCATGCGGACGGACTTGGGCGACTTGGTCATGACGTCTGTCACGCACTTATCGGCGGGTCTGTTTTCTGATTTGAATAGGCGGAAGAAATCTCCGTGTGTGATGATCCCGACGAGTTTCCCATCGGCATCGATGACGCCAGCTGCCCCAGCGCGACGAGGGGCGGCGAGGATCGCTTCATAACATTCGCCTAGCGTCGCGCTATCCGGGACCGTCGGGCAATCATCACCGCTGCGCATGACCTCGGCGGTCTTCATCAGGAATCGCCCGAGCGCGCCGCCGGGATGATAGCTTGCATATTGCTCAGCCTTGACGGTCTTGAGTTCCATGACGGTTAGAGCAAGGGCATCTCCGAGTGCGAGCATCGCCGCTGTTGAGGAACTCGGTGCGAGCCCGAGGGGACACGCCTCGGGAACTTGACCAATATCGAGGACGAAGTCGGCGTGCTTGGCGGCGGCGGATTCGAGCTTTGCGGTCAGTAAAATAATTCGACAGCCAAGGCTTGCTAGTCTGGGAAGTAGCTCGATCAGTTCGGAGCTTCCGCTCTTGCTTAGGGCGATGATCACGTCGTCGGGGTGGATCATTCCGATGTCGCCGTGGAGCGCTTCGACCGGGTGAATGGTGTAGGCGAGGGTTCCGGTACTCGCTAGTGTCGCTTGGATTTTGTTGCCGATGAGACCCGCCTTGCCGACGCCCGTCACGCAGACTCGACCCTTGCAGTGTAGAATCGCATCGACCGCTTGGGCGAAGGAACCGTCCAAACGGTCCATGACATCTTGGATCGCGGCGAGCTCAGCCTCAAGGACGGCCTTTCCACTTTCGATGACCGCGTCGTTGTCGATCTTTGAAGGGGAGGCTGCCTGCTTTTTTGACTGTGAAGCTGAAGTCTTGGTTGATTCCATAGGGCGCGGATTATCGCTGAATTGGCGGTATTTCTCAAGCGTGTGCTTACTTGGAGGGTTTTGCCAGGTAGCGGACCGAGAGTCGTGATGGGTTTACACCCGTGGCGATCAGTTCGGTCTTCAGGGAGTCAGCCTTTGCTTTTGGAAGATTGTGTTCGCAAAGGATGACCAGTAGGGAAGATGAGCTGGGCAGTTTCTGGAGCTTTTTCGCCAGCTCTTTGGCGGAGATGGGTCGATTGTCGTGGGTTAGCTCGCCGGATGAGATGAGCTGGGCGACGATGCGGGGCGATTGAGGTTCGATTCGGATTGTGCAGGAGGTTCCGATGGGCGGGATGGCGTCTGTCTTGGCCTCAAGCCAGAGAGAGGTGTTGTCGGCGGAATGGAGAGCGCCGACGGTGATCAGCGCGGATTCAAAATCGACTAGGCATATGATCGTGCCGTCCAAATCGGCGAGGAACCGTCCGTCTGGTAGTGTGCTTGAGCCGGCGAAGACCCAGTCGATATTTTCGGGGGAAGCTTTGGTCTTCGGATCGACGACCCATGTTCGGATCGGGAGGTAAGGTAGCTCGTTTTCGCATTTTACTGAGATCCGGAGTCGTTCGCCAGTTGGGGGGTGCCATTTCTTTGTTTTCTTGTCGTAGGTTACTGGCGACCCTTTGTCTAATCCCACTAGGCCCATCGCCTGAAAAACATGCATGGGTGAGGCCTTGGTGACGAGGATACTTTCGTGTTCGCGGGTTTGAGGGCTACATGCAATTAGCTCAAGAGACCCTCTACGTAGGATGATATTGGCGTCGAGTTCGACAGCGCCCGATGTCCAATCAATCCGCACGCCAGGAACAAGGGGGGTTGGTTTTGGGAGCTTCGCCAGGACGAGTGAAGCGGTTGT
>JAJDDZ010000235.1 GCA_029260025.1 Phycisphaerae bacterium
GACGCCACTCAAGATTCATCGTCCCCTTCGGATCGACACGTTCGCGAAGGATATTCATAACTCGTTCGGACAAGTCGCCCTGTTCGGCGACGGTGAGTCCGGTTGTATCGATTTCGTACAAGAGACTCGTGCCACCGACAAGGTCAATACCACCCTTGAGCTTTTCACTCGGTGGATACAAGACCGAAATGGATAGGACAACAAGGCCCATGACCAACAACCATTTGAATGCTCTATTTGGATCGTTCACTCGCTATTCACTCCAGATTTGAACACGCGGCGTGATACGCCGCAGATGTCGCCCTGCAAGCGCAGGGACTGTATTGAGTTCGTTCATCAAAACCGCTGCATCGGCCAGAAATGCCGCGCGCGATTACTATCTAATCAATTATTTCGATCGAAGGAGACCAGGACGCAGACTAGCTGAAAGATGGGGGCGCGTGTGGTTGAGAACGCCGTGCAAGGGTCATGAAAGACAAAGCGTCACTGTGTGACATCGCGACAACGCGGTCGAGTCGACTGAAAGGCCTGGGAACCGACAGCGACTGACCATGCCAAAGTCCGACCGGGAGCGACCGACTCCGCGCTGGGGAAAACGTACGAAAAGCACGCCAAGAACAGTCAATAGAAGCGGACCCGAGAAGCTCCAACCGTATGACGGGCGTCCCGGTAGCGGGCGCATCCTCAGTCGGTGCGGGGTCCTCGACGCCCTCCTGGTCGTCGCAAACAACGTCCTGGGTAGCGTCAACGTCGGCACCCGGATCCTGTGAAGCTTCAGCGGAAACGCAGGGGTACGCCATGGGGTACCCGTTCAAAATGGCTGGCGGAAGCATCGCCAGCATCAATATGGCCACAATTCGACGACTCATGATTGGGAGATTATAGCTCGTCGTCCGGACAGGACAATCGCGCCTAGTCTCACGAATCTGAGGTCCAATAATTCCCCGAAGTTAATCATATCCCCCCTCCTAACGGGATCGGCCTTGCCTGACACGTTTTAGAAACCACATCTTCTATGCATGTTTCCACGCAGGCGCAGGATCCGCAGTCAAAAATCGTATGTTCGTCAAAGATTTTCGTGGAATTGCGGAATACCCGTAGTATAATAGGAAGCTGGACGGAATAATTTTAGAAATCGGCGAGCAGCAAGAAGGAATGCGCGTGGAACGAGGACAAACAAAACAACGAGTCGATGAGCTTCTTTTTTGCCTTTATAACAAGGCTATTCACCCTGAACTTTTCGATATCCGAAAAGTGAAGCGCCTGAATCTAAGTCGCTACCAAGCTGAGCTTTGGGTGTGTGGTCTATCTCATGTCGTCACGGTTCGCTCAGGTGACGATGTCGTTACAGAGTTGGTGACCGAGGAGAACGGACTTCTACCGCGAACTGGGCTTGCTTCGTCGTTCCGTTTTCGGGGTGAGCGGGACCACGCCCACGCCTTCACAGACGACTTCAAGTACATTCTTTCGACCCAGGTTGAGCGGTTGACGCCTCAGCTCTATCCGGCAACTCATCGTGATTACGTACACTACGCTCAGAGTCGGGGGATTTATGTCCAGTTTGACGAATGGGAAGTCGACGGACTCGCTCCGTTCTCGTTCTTGGACTTTGACGCTCGAGACCACGAGCTTCACATTCACGCGTTTCATGCGTTCCCCGAGGAGATGACCCTGCTCAAAACCCAGTCGATCTTCGAGGTCGGCAAGCCCATGATTCCGCTTGGCTAAACCCAAGGTGTATCGCTTTCGATGATTCAAGACGGCATGGCCGACCGATAACTGGTTGACCGTGCCGTTTCTTTTTTCAGGTCGATCCTCAAGCAGGCAGACCCCCTCCCACTGACCCTCAGCCTAGACCGATCCGATAGACTCTTGGCAGCTTGGCGTTTGAAGGTTTATGTACCGATGAAGAGCCTCGATTCAAGAGATCCCAAATTGGATATGACGCGGCGTGGATTCCTCGCGACCGCTGCAGCTGCGACGGCGGTACCGCACACGCTCGCATTCAGCGGCGAAGGTGACGACGTATCGGCACTGCGGGTCCCCTCCGGGACGACTCCGTCGCGAGTCGTCAAAATAGCCGCCCGTGAGGTTATCCAGAATGCAACGGTGCATCGCCCGCTCCTACGCGAGATGATTCGAAACGTCGTAACAACGCTCGCCCAGACTCGTGTTGAGAGAGATGCATGGCGCTCATATCTCGAAGCGGACGATGTTATCGCTTTGAAATTCAATCAATCAGCTCAGGCTAGTCTTGGCACGACCGAAGCGATGGCCGAGGCTCTGATTCAGTCGTTGGTCGAGGCGGGTTTTTCTCCCAAGCAGATCGTGTGTATCGAGGAACCAGCCGGGCTCGCGAAGCGAAACGGGACCACGCCCGCAAATCACGGGTTTTCGCCTTCCGAAACGAGTTTTGCCAGCGGGTCTGATCAGCTTGCGGTGGTCCTCGATCAGATCGACGCGATCATCAACGTTCCATTTCTCAAGACTCACAATATCGCCGGGATGACATGCTCGCTGAAAAACCTGTCTCACGCCATGGTTAAACACCCGGCCCGATTCCATTCGAATCGCTGCTCTCCCTACATTTCAGACATTGTGAGCCTTCCCGCCATTCGAGACAAACTCCGCCTACACATCGTTGATGCACTCCGCGTTGTCTACGACGGAGGCCCGGAAGCCTCGACAGGCGCAGTTCGTAACCACGGAATGATCCTCGCTTCAACAGACCCGGTCGCGATCGATACCATCGGTCTCGAGGTGCTCAACGACTCGCGCAAACACGCCGGATTACCTCCCGTCGCCCGCAGCGCAGCCTCCCTCCCCTACCTAAAATCTAGCCATGAAGCCGGACTAGGTATTGCTGCTAGGTACGCCGTGGATGTCGTACAACCAACTCCGTAACCCGCCGAGGACTTAAAGCTAGCCTAAAGTCTTGTCATCGGGGGCTTTATGGCTGATTTCACAATTCCAAACACGAATCTTACAGGATCTGATAACATACTTGACAGTGGCTCAAGGCCCGAGTATACTTTCTGGTGGTGACAATGTAGGGATTCTTATCGGGATCCATGCCTTCCGAATTAGGTGGGCGAAATAATAAAATATTATACCATATACGATCCGATAGATTTTCCGTTTTGAGATTGCTATCCTAAACTTGATTTACCCGCCCAGAACTCCTCACTCACCACGATTGGTTGTCGCTGCGCTCGTGTTTCTTGGAAATAGGCGTTTCGGCAAAGGTTAACTTGACAATATAGTGCGACCTAACCCGAGGTTCGGCTTGTCTTTGTGGACGTGCGCCCCAATGCCGAACATGCTCGGTTGTGGTTTGTCGTTATTTCGTTTATTTTAATCGGCTTTTGGTGACTTACAGGAATCTTTTTTCGGCATTCGTAAAACTGACTGCGACGACGGCGTGAAGCAGAACCAGCCCCATTGGGTGCACGTAGGCTGGGAGTGTGGATCGCACCGTGACGGGTGAGTTACCCGTTGTTTCAAACTTGCGGGTCATGGACTCGTTCACGGTGAGGCGGACGTAGTTATCAACGAAACTGCAGAGGAGCTACAAGAATGAGGAACAAATTTAGAGGATTTACGCTGATCGAGCTGCTGGTCGTTATCGCGATCATCGCACTGCTGATCTCCATCTTGCTTCCGAGCCTCTCCCGAGCTCGTGAGCTAAGTAAGCGACTGGTATGTGGTTCGAACACGAAGGGTATCGGTACTTCGTGCAAGATCTACGCCAACGACAACAACGAACGTTGGCCAGTGCCACCCTTTGAGGCATCGGCGACTAGGATAAATGGTAACGGCATCTCATACACGAGTCCCGGCTCCGAGCAGGCGGGTGTTGGGTATGTCAGAAATCAGCCGTCGACTTCTGCGGAATCGACGAGTCAAACGAACGGCTCAAAGTCGCTTTCGGTGACCCGAGCATTTTGGATGCTCGTCCGGTCGGGTGATGTGACTGTCAAGCAGTTTATCTGCCCGAGCAGCGGCGACACCCAAGATCCAACGGACAACCTTGATGTGTACTATGACTTCACTTCGTTGGAGCACATCAGTTATGGATACCAGGTTCCGTGGGGTCCACGTGATACCGTCCCACGCGAGGGCATGGACAACCGAGCTGCCTTGATCGCCGACAAAGGCCCCTATTCGAACTCCTGTGTGACCGCACCCGACTTCCTTGATCCGGCAGGCAACGAACTTACGCAGAAATCAAGCCCTAAGGATTGGCGCCGGTTCAACTCTACCAACCATGGCGGAAGCGGAAATGGAGAGGGGCAAAACGTCCTATTTGCTGACGGACACTCTTCCTTTGAGAAGACGCCCATCGTCGGAATCGATTCCGACAATATCTATACACTCCAAACGCCGGACTGGAGCTCGTCGAGAACGAACCTGATTCACGGCGAAGCACCGTGCAATGGCGGAATCATCGATCCGTACCCAGGACAGGAAGCGCTCCCGAATCAAGCGTGGACGGCCACAGACTCGTTGATTTATCCGTAGTCCTCGGCTATTTCTTATGATTCTCAAGGGCGGCGGGATTAAACCCGTCGCCCTTTTTCTATTCCGTTACCAAGTCGCCTCGACCGGAAAGTTCGTGCAATGAGCACATCAAGCTATCAAGCCCATCGCCCCAAAGACCGGATTCGTCGTGGGGTGATTGGTATCGTTCAACGCGACTGTCGCCAACTTTTAATCCGCAGGGCCGCGGGTATCCCAAAGGGCGGAGCATGGTGCTTCCCTGGTGGGCATGTTGAAGCGGGTGAGCTACCCAAACAAGCCGTCGTTCGTGAATTACGAGAAGAATTGGGAATCGATGTCGCCCCAATACATCGTGTCGGAACCATTCGCGTATTAGACTCGCGGCATGTTCTGGCGATTTGGAAGGTCCGACACTTACATGGCGGAATTCGCCCGGCCCCTCGCGAGGTTGCGGAGGTCGCTTGGATGACGCCAACGGAGATCCGATCACTAACGCGGGGACTCGCCTCGAATGAGGAGGTTCTATCGCTGCTAGGTATCTAAGCGAATTCGCATTTCAAACCGGTTGCAAACCACGCCCATGTCCGCGATAATTCAAGAACTAAGTAAGGGGCCATGGCGCAGTTGGGAGCGCGTCTGCATGGCATGCAGAAGGTCGCGAGTTCGAGTCTCGCTGGCTCCATTACTTAACTTCTGATCCGCTAAGGACTTATAGCGAATCATCCTCCCTTCGGTAGAAGTGCCGCCAGATTTGCGGCTATACTTTCGTTGCAAGTGTCACTGCTTGTCTCTCTTCACCTATAGGCCAACGGGTACTTCCCGAACATGGTGCTCGTCGGCGTCTTATACGGGAACGCCACAGAATCTACGGTTCGCCGTTCACTGATCGGATCGCCAATATGGGCATCGAGGAAATTGTTACGATTTCGCGCTCTCCGTGTCAAAATGCATCCGCGGAGCGAGTGATCGGATCGATTCGCAGAGAATGCTTGGATCACGTCATCATTCTCACTGAACGCCAGCTCAAGCGGATCCTCCGGTCGTATTTCGAGTACTATCATGAGTCACGGCCGCATTTGTCGCTGGATCGCAACTCACCGCATGAACGACAGATTGAGCTACCAGAGAATGGTAAGGTGATCTCGATTCCGCAGGTTGGGGGGGTTGCATCATACATATCGCCGAGCCGCTTGAATCAATGTCAGTTGGCGTGAGGTTCTTGCTGACCTTGAGATACCCTCGCGCAAACAACAGCACCGTGCGGCTTGTTTCATTTCCCTTCCTCCAGAATGTTCAGGTCAGCATTTCAGGACGCGCGACGCGCCAAACGGCCTGACAATCCCAGACCAAGCCGTGGGGAATTAGGCGCTGGCGGGATTCTCGGGAGAGACAGTTCTGGAAGTCTGTCACTTCCCGAAATCAAAATGAATAGACCCCTTGCCACATTGCTCAGACCTAAAGGGAGGGAGATCAGCTGGCGGCAAGTGCCCGGACATGGACAGCAACTGCTCCCTCGCTGCGTCACTGGCATCCATTTCGAGAGGGCGAGACAACGTAGCCCATCCCGAGCGCAGGTAGAGGGGATGGCCTTCGCCAAACTGGGAGTTGGACTTTATGACGGCAACACGGTAGCGTCTGAGGAACATATCGAATTCCTCCTGCGGTATAGGATCGTCATGATTCTCAGATGATTCGAGGGCGGCCCGCAGCTGATCGTCATACTCAACCCACAAAGCTTCCATAAGGCGTGCAAAGTAATCGCGGGAGGCATGTTCGACACGGCCCGGAGTGATACGTCCCGCAAGAGTGCGGATCGCTCCCTCGATATCTCCGCGTTCTTCGATGTAATGGGCCATTTGAAGAACTGCTACCACATTGCCTGGTGAAAGCCCCACCCTGCAATACAGTTCCGTTGCTGCGTCCTCGTCGCCTTGTTTCAGAAGCATGAGCATACGAACGCGATGACCCGGATAATGAACATCGGACAATTGTTCTTCTCCCGCCAGATCCAATAGGAATCGTGCCTGGTCAATGTCGCCGCATCGGGCCGCCGCATCGGCAAGGTACGTCGCGAGTGAGGCTGACTCCGGGTACGAACGAAAGGCACTAAGTAGTCGCGGGTACGCAAGCTCTGGTTCATCCAGCGCAAGATAAATGTTGCCCAACAAAGCTTCCACAATTGGATCAGGCTCGATTAACGGAAGACGCGTCAAGGCGTTTATCGTAGAATTCAAGTCACCGAGATGCCACGCCACCAATCCTAAGCTGCGAAGATCGAGCGTGGACGCATCGACGAATTCCTCCCGCGTGAAAGATGGATTCGCGCGGTTCTCGACGATTCCTCGGACATACCGGTCGGTCATCGGCGTTTCGCCCGGAAGGGAAGTTAGTATCGACTCCACTTGATCTGAAGCGTTCCTGATTCGGTCGCCCAAGTCGAGCATGGCTAGTTCGGACGCGACTCGTGGGTCGTCGGCCAACCACATCGCCGCCATGTACTCCTCGCGGGCGATAGAGGTAGCATCATTTTCGGAACCGGATTTCAATTCTTCCGGGGACCAATCCTTCCCGTTAAGAAGCAGGATGTTATAGAATGCGTTGTTGCTGAAGGGGTTGTCAACCCGGCCTCCTGCCAGCGAAAGCCGTGCCCTACGCACGTGTTCTTCTTGCCAATGGGGGACCATGAAAGCCTGCACGACATAAAACGCTGCCAGTGCAATTCCGAGGGCGACTCCCACACTGGCAGTTATGATCGCGCCTCGTTTCCGGCGAGCGATCCGGACGAGTTTCGCGACAGGCCCGGGAGGACGTGCAAGCGGCGGAAGACCCTGCAAGTGCCGGCGAACATCTTCGCCAAGCTCTTGAACAGACCGGTATCGCTGCGATGGATTCTTCTGAAGTGTCATCGCACAGATTGCATCAAGCTCACCGCGCAAACGGCGCGAGAGAGTGCGTCGCTTTCCTATCGGAAGCGAATCGAGATTCCGCACGGCGGCGCTGGGCTTTGACGGCTCCTGCTCCAGAATTGCGCGCTCCAATTCACGACGCGTTCCTGACGGCGTATCGTACGGAGAACCATCGGTCAGCAGCTCATAGAGAATCACACCGAGCGAATAGACGTCGGTCGCCACCGTAAGTCGCTCACCACGAAACTGTTCCGGGCTTGCGAAGCGAGGCGTAAGCACGCGCGCATCGGTCGCAGTCATATTGGCGGCATTGTCCGCCGCGTCGTCGAGAATCTTCGCGATTCCAAAGTCTAGCAATCTGGGAACGCCGTCCGTCCCTACGATAATGTTGCTGGGTTTAATGTCCCGGTGCAAGACAAGCGCCGCGTGAGCGTACTGTACTGCCGAGCAGATTTGCCCAAAAAGTGAGAGACGCTGCTCAACAGTGAGATCATGTCGCCTCGCAAACTCGTCGATCGGTTTGCCTTCAACGTACTCCATGACAAGGTAAGGCAAACCACCCGCCGTCGCTCCGCCGTCATAGAGTCGCGCGATGTTGGGGTGTTCAAGTCGAGCTAGAACCTGCTCCTCAAGGCGAAATCGGCGTAGCGCACTTCTTGAATCCATCCCGGCCCGGATCAGCTTGATAGCAACAACGCGGTCAGGACACTTGTCCGCTCGACGCGCGCGCCACACCGTGCCCATTCCTCCTGAACCGACTTGCTCCAGGAGTTCGTACGGACCGATACGCTTTCCCCGATGTTCTCGCGCGGACTCCAACCGTGATTCGCCGCCGGGTTCAGTGACGGCGCCGTGCACGCGGTTGACCCATTCGTCTTCTGGCAGGTCGAAACCAAAAACATGGCTCAATTCCGCTGTGGATTCAGCACCGGGCGTAGCCAGATCGCTTGGTGGATCGTTGTCAGGATGTCCCAAATGTGTCCGGCTCATCTTCTTCGCGGACCTGACGCGCGATGAGTTCTTTCATGCGCGATCGAATGCGGTGTTTTGCCTGGTTCACAGCAGCGCTTGTCATGTTAAAGTCGGCTGCTACCTGCTCAGCAGAGTCGCCACCTAGTAGCTTTCGAAAGATTGCAACGCTTTTCTCCTCGAACGTCTCTTCAATCGTTTTCATCGCGATGCGATAGTGGTGATCCACCCATTCCGTTTCCCACGATTCATCAGCACTAGCACTGCCGTCCGGAGAAATGGCGAGTACAGCACTATCTAGAGAGCAAGTGTTGGAAGCATTACGCGAGAAATATCGAAATATCGCGCTGCGGACGACTCTTCCAAGATAAGACCGGAATCGACCCTTCCTAGGATCATAAGAAAAGTTTCGCAGCCCTTTCGCCAGATCACTCCAGACTATCTGGCTGACGTCGTCGGTGTCGGCGGTGTTCAGCCCGCGTCGGCGGCTGTATCGGCGGATCAGATCGGAATAGCGGCCCTCAAACTCGCGCCACGCTCGGTCGTCACCGGGATTACGAACGCGCACCAAGAGCGAGGCGCTCGTGGTATTCTGACTCTCCTGCCCCTGCAACAGAGTAACTCCCCTCTCAACCACCGAAAGTTGACAGTACTTCTTAGACTAACGCGAAATCGGTAAGTTCCTTATTTTAAAGGATTTAGAGATCAATCACAAGCGAATTGTCACCCTCCCACGCCAATTGCGGCCCAAAAAGCACCTGCTCCCGCGTTATGGGGCGTCAAGGGCCGCGCTACGGTCAAGTGGAGAGAGGTTTCGCCACTATTGCAATTCTTATAACGGAGACCGCTCGGATGAAGAAGCAAGCATTGACCGCATGTTTCATTGTGAACTCTCTTGCCGCAGCCACCCTGGCCCAAGTTGGCACGGCGTTTACCTATCAAGGCGAGTTGATCGACGGCGGCACGCCGGTCGATGCGACCTGCGATTTCGAGTTTACCCTTTGGGACGACCCTGCCGCTGGCTTGCTGGTGGGGTCGTCTGTCCCCCTCCAGGTCGAAGTCGTAGCGGGGCGGTTCACCGCCCTTCTCGACTTCGGCGTGGGTGCATTTGATGGTCAAGCCAGGTGGCTGGCTATTGACGTCTGTTGCGCATCGCCGTGCAGCCCGGCGTTCACCTCGCTTCTTCCACGTCAGGAGCTGACGCCAGCGCCCTATGCGATGCACGCCGACGTACCGGATGGACACTCGCTCGACGCGGTGGACGGCGACCCGGTCGACGCGATCTTTGTTGATCCAGATGGAAATATTGGAATCGGGACCACCGCACCGGAGCGTCGGTTGCACCTTCAAGGGAGCGACGCCTCGATCCGTGTGGACCGCGCCTCAGACTCTCCGGGCATCATGTTTGTGCGCACCGCGAGCGGAAACTTCGATACGGTATGGAAAACTTTTAGCCTCGGCGTCAGAGGCGACTCACCCGGAAGCGGATCACTGGTCATCAACGACCTCGGAAGCGCTACTTCGGGTGGCGGTCAGCGACGACTGACCATCGACACCGACGGCAACGTCGGAATCGGAGCGGATACGCCGACAGAAATGCTCGACGTCGCGGGGAACATCCACGCCGACGGAACCATCGCCAGCGGAAACTCGATCACGATCGACGGTACGACAGGAGCGGAAAAAATTCTATCAAGCGATGCGCTGGAGGTTCACACGAGTAGCGGCCGGATTCTTCGACTTGAGCCGGAAGTAACCGACTCGATCGGATCCTTCATCGCCCCGAACGTTCTCACGGGATGGGACGGCAACGCCATCACACCAGGCGTCGCGGGTGCAACGGTCTCCGGAGGTGGTGCGAAGCATGCCACTTCTGCTTCGTTGTATCCGAATTCCGTCACGGATGATTTCGGAACGATTGGTGGCGGTTGGGAAAACCAGGCCGGCGACGCGTTGGGGACGACGAGTGACGCGACGTATGCGACGGTTGCTGGCGGGCGAAGTAACAGGGCATTCGGAATCGACGCGACAATCGGCGGAGGCGCGAATAACTTTGCGAATGGGGTGGGAGCGGGCGTTTTCGGAGGTGAAGGCAACAAAGCTACTGCTAGCTCGGCATGCGTGCTCGGCGGCGAAAGAAACATGGCGTTCGGCGACTACAGTATCGTCGGCGGAGGACTTACGAATCGAGCCACCGGATCAAACGCCGTCGTTGCTGGCGGAGAGAACAACATCGCCAACGGCGACTATACCGGCATCGCTGGTGGGCTCGACAACCGCGCCAGCAACGTGTATGCGACTGTCGGTGGCGGAACGGGAAACACGGCAAGCGGGCAAGTGTCCGTTGTCGCGGGCGGTACAAGCAACGTCGCATCACAGACTGATTCGACAGTCTGCGGGGGCAATTCCAACGTAGCTTCGGCACAGCGGGCGACAGTCAGTGGCGGGGTCTCCAATCAGGCAACCGGTGTACAGTCGACGGTAGGTGGTGGCGCTAACAATGTGGCGTCCGGGTTGTCATCGACTGTTCCGGGTGGAAAGAGCAATACCGCAGACGGCAGCAGGAGTTTCGCGGCTGGAACACAAGCGAAAGCCATTCACGATGGCTCATTCGTCTGGGGTGACATGACTTTGCTCGACTTCTCCTCCACCGCAGACAATCAGTTCCTGATTCGAGCGAACGGCGGCGTTGGAATCGGTACAAGCGCTCCCGCCGAACAACTCGATGTTGAAGGCAACATCCACGCCAGCGGAACAATCGCCAGCGGAAACTCGATTACGATCGACGGTACGACTGGTGCCGAAAGAATCCTATCGAGTGGTGCCCTTGAGATCCATACAAGCAGCGGACGGATTCTGCGACTCGAACCGGAGGTCACCAGCGCATCATCTTCGTACAGATCTCCGAATATACTCGGAGGCTGGGTCGGCAACACAATCACGGCCGGTGTCGCAGGTGCGACAATCGCCGGTGGCGGTGCGGTGCATCCGGTGGCTGGAATTCAATACACAAACACTGTCACCGACGATTTTGGTACGGTCGGCGGCGGATGGAACAACCAAGCTGGCGACGGAGCAGGCGATGTTTCCGATCGAATCTACGCAACCGTTTCCGGTGGTTGGAACAATCGTGCAGAAGGAAGAGGGGCGGCGGTCGGAGGTGGGTACCAAAACATAACTGACGGCGACCACTCTACGATTGGAGGAGGTGTGGCAAACCAGGCGACCGGTCTTCGATCAACGGTTGCCGGTGGGAACGTCAATCTCGTGTCAGGTGATTACGCATTCATAGGAGGCGGTGAATCGAATCAAGCCACCGGGGATTGGTCGTCAGTCGGCGGTGGGAACGCGAATTTCGCAACCGGCCACGGCGCAACAGTCTCTGGTGGGTTGAGCAACCGAGCCACGGGCGGCGATAGCGTCATCGGGGGCGGAATCTCGAACACCGTCAACAACCAGAGGTCGGTCGTCTCAGGCGGCCAATTGAACACCGCAAGCGGTAATACTTCCGTTGTTGCCGGTGGGTATTCGAACACCGCAGGAAACGGCATTTCAGCAACTGTTGGAGGTGGAAACCAAAACACGGCCAGCGGGCCGTACGCGACAATTCCGGGGGGTGCCCTAAACGTTGCTGCAGGGAATTACAGCTTTGCGGCAGGAAGAAACGCCCAGGCAAATCATTATGGAACTTTTGTCTGGAACAGCGACAACACCAACCTCGTATCGACAGCCATCCAACAGTTTATCGTCAATTCTCCCGGCGGAATCTGGCTCGGATCTGTCGGACCCGTCAGCATCCCCGCCGGACAGTTCCTCGCGACGTCCACAGGGGGATACCTGACCACCGGCGGCACCTGGACCAACAGCTCAGATCGCAACAAGAAGGAAAACATCGAACCGCTCGATCCTCGCGATGTGCTTGAGCGGTTGCGCGATTTGCCAATCGCCGAGTGGAACTATAAGGCAGAAAACGATTCCGTTCGACACGTCGGCCCCATGGCGCAGGACTTCCGGGCCGCCTTCGGTCTGGGCGATAGCGACAAATCCATCGCCACGATTGACGCCGAGGGCGTTGCACTCTCGGCCATAAAAGGCCTGCACGAACTCATTGATGATAAAGACTGCGAAATCGCGGCCCGGGATAGCGAGATCAGTAACCTCAAGTTGAGTCTCACCAATCTACACCGACGACTCGACAGGATCGAACGACTGCTCGCGACAAATGCCGAAGGAGTAGGCCGATGAATTCGACCCACGCACAAGCAACACTGGTCGTGTTGGCCTCCCTAATTTCGGGGACCACAGCATCTGCGCAATTTGGCGGAACCTTCACGATTACCAAAAGCGTGATCGGTGGCGGAGGTAACAGCAGCGCCGAAACCTTTGTGCTGGTTGGGATCGCTGGTCAACCTGACGCAGGCGATATGGCTGGTGGTAGCTTTCTGCTTAAGGGCGGGTTTGCCGGATTGAGTGCGGCCGCGCCTCCGGCGGCGCTTCTTCCCGAACCAACCCCGACCGGTAAAGATCGATTCCTTACGTTCGTCGTTCCTCCAGACGGGGCCGGGGCGGAAACCGCGATTCGCGCGACGCTTGTTTCGTTATACGATCCATCTGCACCGTTTCCGATTAACCCCCCGGACTTCACCGCACGCGAAGGCGAAGTTCGCTACGTGAACCTGCTTCGCGACGACAACGGCGCCCCGGTTACGTCTTGTCTGAGTTCGCCGTCGCTCTCCACCTTTTATCGTTGCGCGACGCTTGGCTGCGATCCCGAGTACGCGGACTGGGCTGAAATATTCGCTGGAGAACCGATCCACCTAAGTGGGTCAGCCATCGTTCCCGATTCGATTTACACCGTCTCGCAGCTCGCCGCAAGCTGCGCTGGTAACGAAGCAACCTGCGCTGCGGCGTCTGCGGAATTGCAGCTAGCCACGGCTCGCTTCGGCGACGTGGATGACAGCGGACTGGTAAACGTAACGGACGTGGTGCTTACGGTAGATGTCGTGAAAGCGGTATTCGGAGCAGTTTGGGAGTATCAGTGTTACATCCGCGCGCAAGATCCGAAACCTCATCTGAATGCCACCAACGTCACCGACATCGTGCTTCATGTGGACGCCGTCAAACTCGTCGCCTATCAACTTAACGTGCCAACGTGTCCGTAGACTACGCAACAAAGGATATGCACTGAGAATCCGAGGGGGGGGCCTCGTATTCTGTCCCTCCCGTTAATTCGGTACTCCTTATTAAGCAAAGGACTTACGAATTCGCTGGGCAACAACTCCAGTCTCACCAGTTCTACTTTTTTTGATACTTTCGGGAGTCGAAATGCCCATATTCTACATCATCGTCATGGTGATCAGGGCATTCGTGCGCCATCGGTCAGATCCTGCGCTGGAGAACCTCGCGCTCCGGAAAGATCCTGGCGTCTACAACGTTGCTAGCCCAAACTCAACTGTTATTCGACTGCGGTGGCAGATGGGATTCTGGTTGGTGAACTGTCCAGAGCGATTAACGGCGAAAATGAACGAACGGTAGATTGTTTCCTTGCGGGAAACCAAAAGAGATAACACAGCCTCATAGTGACGCGCGTGTCATTGTGTCGTCATGGCTGCAACACTCTACGCCGCACTCGAAAGCTCATTCGAAAAGTCGAACCGGTCTGATCACCGAGCGAAACATCGAAGTTCGGCTTGCACGCGCTTCACCATACACTACACTTTCACCGCTGTGTTCAACCTTCTCTGCTGCGTTTACTGCGATTGAATTCAGCATTGACGGTAACAAAACTGCGTTCTTGAACAGTGTCGCAGGTATTGCGATTTGATGGCATGCAAAAGGTCGCGAGTTCGAGTCTCGCTGGCTCCATTACAAATCCTCGCAGGACAACGACTTACGGAAGACGCCAACCAAAAACGGTTGGCTTTTTTCGTATGGTTCAACGCCCGTTCAACTACCGAACAAGAAAACGGCTTTCAAGGATAGCTTTCAGGTGTCTCAATAGGGGTCTCGTTGCGATATGCTCCCCTGAGAAGGTCCCCTGTCGCCCCTACCGACCCCGCCGCACCCGACCGACGTGGAATCTGGGGCCCCACGCCGCAATTCTGAATTGAGCACGAATATTCAGTAGGCCGAAGCTCTAGCGTAAACGCTCATGACAACAGTGGTTACGAAGCGGGCGAACGGACTCGAACCGTCAACATTCAGCTTGGAAGTCTGCACGAACTCAAACATCAGTAGTGCCGACACAAACACTTACAGTGCCATCGATGAGCACTGGACGGCTGACTGGGCGTTGCAATTCGAAAACGATACACAACTTCACTTCTTGCTCAACGCATGGCCGACGCTAGACGCGACCGTAAGAACTGAGATGATCACTTGAGTGAAGGTTGCAATCGAGTTGGATGACGCCTGATACGCAATGGCAGCTCGCCCCCAGCATTCCCGTGCACTGCAAGCGACAGCGACAGACCCTCCAACACCGTTGCGAGGATCGTGGTTTTGTCGTGCCGCATCATCGGGGGGGGTCCCAATGGTTCCCCCCGGCTGGTCAGGTACTCAGCGTGCTAAGTCCCGGCTTTGATTGGTAGTAGGGTTCGTCAGCACGTCCCGGTAGGTTTTCTGGAGTCGTCGCTAAACTCGCATCTCCAATTTCAAAAAAACTGCGGCGCGCGAATTCCGCGGATTTTGGTTGAGGTATTTTGCGCACGACTCGCGACTTCGGTTTCTCAGGGACCCGAGGCCAGTCAAGACGAGCCCTCGGCCAGCAAAGTGGCACTTTCGCTCCCGACCCCACGAAATCGGCTTCTAGAATGGAGAGCCAGCATTGCCGGGTGTTTGGGAGCGGTCCTGTCTCACTTCCGAGCGCGTGACTTCCTAATTCCAACTCAGCCAGGTTTTCCTTGCTTTTCAGCTCCATCTTAAACTACAATTGCACCGTCGATACTAGTCGAACGCCGGAAACTTTAGCTTTTGGAGGGCACCGTTCATGTTCACGGTAAGAAGTCTAGTCATATTTGGATTCGTCGCATCTTGCGGACAGTTGGCATTGGGACAGGCGGGAAACGATGCGCCAGTTGGATCGATCGTTGCTTGGCACAAGTCGTTCGCCAATTCACCTGCACTTCCGACGGAATGGGTCGAATGCAACGGACAGGTGCTCAATCTTCCGGGGAGCCCATTCCATGGTCAGACCATTCCGGACCTCAACGGCCAACTTCGATTCCTCCGAGGTGGGACCGCTTCCGGGGCCGATCAGGAGGACGCCACCGCATTGCCGGATAATCCCTTTCAGGTCCTCCGAGGAGGATCGGGCGGGTCTTGTTCGCCGAACAGAGTGGAGATCGCCGGAACGAGCAGTAACTTCTGCGCCGAGGACGGCGTGGCCGTTGTTGGTGGCGATAGCGAGACGCGACCAGTGAACATGTCGGTGGTGTGGATCATGCGAGTGGCAGAGGCGACGAGTGGGAATGCACCGGCCGTGGGGACGTGGGGTCTGGTTCTTCTGGTGGCGATGCTCGTTACGGGTGGGACGCTTGTTCTTCGGCAACGTCGCGTCGAGATCGCTTAATGCGATCGTGTTCGTTCGGCGGCTCGTCACTGGGAACCGGATGAGGCCAGTAGCATTGGGTCAAGGTGCTTCTCGCCTGCGTGCTATGGCACATCTAATTGTGCGAGTATTAGAGCCTTTCGGTGAAGACTGAAGACGTAGAGTATAGCTATATACCTGTATATAAATCTTGGGCGCTGTGCCCCTTTCTGCCCTCGCGTCACAGGTTTCGGCCGAACCGTCACCGACTGGGCGTCGGGAGAGGCCTGCCCCTCCCGTTTATTCGGTACCCCTTATGAACAAAGGACTTACGGACTCGGTAGACAGGGTTCCAGGTCTCGCCAATCCTAAAGTTCCCAGGACCTGCTGGAGGGTGAAATGGCTTCTATTCACATCGCCATAATTATGATTTGGGCGATCGGTCGGATCTTCTGTGAGCGAACCTCGCGCTGCGGCAACAGACTGCCGTCTTCCATCACAAGTCCAAGCGTCCCCGCATGCGCCGGCGCGATCGACTCTTCTGGGCTCTGATGTCCAGGATTTGTTCGAGTTGGCGTTCCGAACTTCTCATAGTCCAGCCTAAGACCGTGGTACGCTGGCACCGACGCAGCTTCAAGTTGTTCTGAAGACTGAAGACCCGCACAGAGAATCCGGGCCGGCCACAGGTTTGGAGAGGGATCCTCGATCTGGTGCGTCGATTGTGCGATGACAATCCGACGTGGAGGGCGCCTCGTGTTCACTCTGAACTATCGTTGCTCCGATACGCTGTTTCAGAGACAACGGTTTCAAAATACATGATCCGAACACCGAATCCTCGGTCACAGTCGTGGCGTACCTTCTTGGATAATCACATGAGTGACATCGCCGCAATCGACTTCTTTACCGTGCCGACTGCCACGTTTCGAATTCTCCACGTGCACGTGGTGCTGCAACACAATCGACGCATGGCCATTCATTATGACGTCACGGCACAGCCCACTGCCTCGTGGACCGCTCAACAAGTTATTGACGCCTTTCCGGACGATGACGCACCTCGGTTCCTGATTCGTGATCGAGACAGAATCTACGGTTCGCCGTTCGGCGATCGAATTGCCAATATGGGCATCGAGGAAATTGCAACGCCCCCTACGCTCTCCCTGGCTCAACGCTCAAGCGGAGCTCGTGATCGGTTCGATTCGTAGAGAATGCTTGGATCACGTCATCATTCTCAACGAGCGCCATCTCAAACGGATTCTCCGTTCGTACCTCGAGAACGATCATGAGTCGCGGACGCATATGTCGCTGGATCGCAACTCATCTATTCAACGTGTGATTGAGCAACCCGGAAATGGAAGAGTGATCTCTGTCCCGCAGGTAGGCGGGTTGCATCGTCGATATCGCCGAGCCGCTTGAATCGGTTTCCGGAGTGGTCCAACTCAAATCGATTGCGCGGTACGTTTGCGCGGACTGCGAATCCAAGCGGTTTGGCTCTTCAGTTACACCGAAACTCTCGATGCCTTTGCTCCAGATGACGTCTGACCTCGACCCGTAAGACAGCATCTCGTTGCGGCGCCTTGAATTCGGCCCGTTTGAGGATCTCGGGGGGCCAATGCATCGAGCAAGTGAATGGGCTCGTCGTCCTTGGTCAGCGCGAAACCATAGCAGGAAGCCTGTTTCCGGCCGCGGCGTTTCCACGAAAAAGACCCGCGGTGGATCTCTCGTCCACGGCAGGGTGCGAGTCGGCGGGCGACCCAAAGAGCTAGTTGCTGGTGAGTTCCTTGGCGATGTGATGTGCGTCGTAGATTTTCACCAGGGCTTCTATGATTCCGTCGACGTGCACTGAGACGGCGCGCGGCACGTCGTCGTTGAACACGAAGTCATTGTGGAGTGACCGGATGTTTCCATCGACGACCACCCCGACGACTTCGAGCGCCTTGTTGACGACGACACTTCCGGAGTTGCCGCCGGAGTACCGCGTGAAAG
>JAJDDZ010000236.1 GCA_029260025.1 Phycisphaerae bacterium
CCGTTGCAGTTGTCAGCTCCGGTATCCTGAAAGACGCCGCCGTTCGTCGTCTCGGCGGCAATGATGCCCTCGACCGCGAATTCTTCATTGATGTTCAACGGTTCGCGATCGCTGTTGGCGAGTGGCTGCAATGGTCGCCCGAGTGTCGTGGTTGCGATTAAGAGGGTCAAAGCGCAGGCATTGATCCAAGCAGCGCTTCGGAATTCGTTAATTTCTTTCATGGGCTCCTCAATTGGACTTGCGCGCCATACCGGTGGCCGCCTAGGTTCGGGGGGTGGACGTCGAATACCATGAGCCTGTGTGATCGCCGTACTGCGGCGCCTGGCTCAAAAAGTCTCCCCCCAAAAGAACACATCTCGCAGCCGCCAAGGATACCAAAAACCAATTCCGATTTCAAGAAACAATCCGTATTATCGGAGCTTGCAGATACGATTTTCGACAACACAGATCGCTCAAGGTATCCTAGTCCTCCATGATTGTGACGATCGATGGTCCTGCAGGGTCCGGAAAATCTACGGCCGCCCGAAAACTCGCCGCTCGTTTAGAGTTTGCCTATCTCGATACCGGTGCGATGTATCGCGCGATCGCGCTCTCGGTATCAGGGAGCAGTATCGATCTCGCCGACGCCGATTCAGTCTTGCAGTTTGCGCAGGGGTTGAAGCTTGAGATTGACTGCGGGCCAACGCATGCCCGCATCAGTGTGGATGGGCACGATGTCAGCGAAGCGATCCGATCGATTGAAGTAAGCCGCTTAACCTCCGAGATTGCCCGTCATCAAAGCGTCCGGACTCATCTGATCGCCTTACAAAGAAAAATCGGATCGACACTTGCGAACTTCGTTACGGAGGGGCGGGACCAGGGCAGCGTTGTCTTTCCTGATGCCGATTTTCGCTTTGTGCTCGATGCTTCGGTCGAGGTTCGGGCCTCTCGCCGCTACCAGGAAATGACCGCCGACGGCCAGGACGTAACTATCGAGGTTGTCGCGGCCAATATCCGCCATCGGGACTCGATCGACGCGAAACAGTGGGAGCCGCTTCTGGCATCCGGGTCTGCGATCGTCATCGACACCACGGAAATAACGATCGCCGGCGTGGTCGATCGTCTCTCCAAGATCGTTCTCGGCGAATAGAACATGTGCTTGGGGTAGCGGTTGAGCCTGGTCAAGTGAGCTTAGGTCCCCATAAGGTCCGATCATCATTGCATCGACTCACCTGGATCCATCCTTTTCGTGCCCAAACGACCGATTTGAAAGCTAGATCGGATGCAATCATCTTGGATTCTCCGGGTAGAAGGAATGGCAGAGCATCAGCGTAGCGATTTGTGGAATTCCGTTTCCAGTACTGATTTCGTCTCTTCGCGGGCGAAGCTCTTGCCGAGTTGTCGTGGAGCGCGTGCGAAGTCCGAGGTTTGTGTCTGTGGTCTATTCGGTCGCACTATCCCGACGATAATCATACGGTGAGGTGGGTTTCGGCCTTTTTTGCAAACTTGCAGCAGAATCTAAGAGCGTATGCCGAGTTTTTCGTACAAAGCAGTGGGTGGGGACGGTCAGCCGGTCAGCGGTGTGTTGACGGCTGAGAACTACCAGGTCGCCTTGCGCCAACTTGAGGAACAGGCACTCTTCCCGGTTGAAGTCTCGGAAGGGGCGAAACAGACGAACACCCCGTTTTCCGGGGGGCGTGTCAAGACGGCCCATCTCACGACGTTTTACGGTCAGCTTGCTGACCTTCTCCGGGCAGGCGTTCCTATTATGCGGGCGTTGGACGTGCTTTCGGGCAAGGGCATCAAAGGAACGCTCGCCCAGGTCATTCGCGAAGTTCGCGAGGATGTGGCCGGCGGAATCTCGCTGGGTGAGGCGATGGCGAAGCATCCGAGGACGTTTTCACCGCTTCAGGCGTCCATGGTCAAAGCGGGCGAGCAGGGGGGGTTTCTCGAAGACGTGCTCGCACGGATCGCGATTTTTTCGGAAAAGCAGGACGAGCTTCGCAACAAGGTCCGCGGAGCAATGGTTTATCCGGTGATTCTGGTCGTGTTCGGAGGGGGTATTTTGCTTTTCGTGATGACCGTTGTCGTCCCGAAGCTTCGCCCCTATTTGCGACCTGAAACCTTCAACATCATGACCGTCATGGTCTTTGGTATTTGCGATTTCATAATCGCTAACTGGCTCGTAATGATCTTCGGGATTGCTGCCGTTGTCGTCGGCGTCGTTTCCTGGGTTAGAACCGATACGGGACGGCGATTGTTCGAGACGTTCAAGCTCCGCGTGCCGATCATGGGGCCAATCACCACGATGGTGGCGATTTGCCGGTTTTGTCGGATATTGGGTACGATGTTACACAACGGCGTGTCTATTTTGCAGGCATTGAAAATATCCAAGGACTCAGCGGGTAATGAAGTTCTAGCGAAGGTCATTGAAGAGGCAGCGGACAGCGTGAAGAAGGGGGCAGCTCTTTCAGAGCCACTGGAAAAGAGCGGTCTGTTTCCCCCGGCGATTCTTGGGATGATTGCTGTCGCTGAGGAAAGTAATAACCTTGAAAACGTGCTGGTTCAGATTGCGGATACGAATGAAGCGCGAACGGCGCGAACCATTGACCTCGCCGTTCGTATTCTAGAGCCGTTGCTGCTGCTATTTATGGCTTTTGCGGTGGGCGCGATCATGGTCGGTTTGCTGCTTCCGATCCTGACGATGGGATCGGGTGTAAGCTAACCGGTATAAGAGACAGAAAACGCGTTTCGCACTTGCGATGACGCTCAGGAACAAAAAGCAACGACGCTACAAAACGAAACTCGCTCTTTTCAACAGGAGATAAACAGATGCGACGCAACGTAAACAAAAGACGATCAGCCTTTACGCTGATGGAGCTGCTCTTGGTCACTGGTATTCTCGCGGTGCTCGCCGCATTTGCCATTCCAAACTTAATGAACTCTGGTACCAAGGCGAAGAACAATATCGCTTTGGCATCGGTCAAGGGCAACGGTGGGATCGCCAAAGGTCTGGACCAGTACAAATGGGACATGGGTTCGTATCCCGACACCGATGAAGGTCTCGCCGCCTTGTACAAAAAGAAAGGCGAGGTGGACGACGAGCGCTTCAATGGGCCTTACATGACGGGCGCGTTCGAGGAGCTGCTTGACCCGTGGCAGAAACCCTACGAATACCGTTCCCCGGGCGAGGTCAACGAAGACGGTTATGACCTATGGAGTCGGGGCGAAGACAGCAAGGACGACGGCGGAAAAGAAGGCAGCGACGACATCAAGAACTGGGTCGAGAAGTAGTCGCACTTTGTGGCGCGACGGGGTTCGTGGGAGTGGTAGAGGTGTGTGATGGTGATCGATGTGCGTGACAGGCGACGAAACGGGTTCACGCTCGTCGAGCTATTGCTCGTCGTCGGGTTGATGGCGACCATCGCCGCGATTGTCATACCTAATTTCGCCCGTCAGATTCAGGGCGAAGAGCTGCCAGCGTCTGCGAATCAGTTACGATCGCTGTTGACGATTATCTCGGCCAACGCCTCCTTCGACGGAAAGCGATATCGCATCCGCTTCCCGACCGAGGACGAGACCGATGCCCTTGGCGGTAAGCAGCAACCACGCATCGAGCGCGAGGACGACCCAATTCATGATCCAGAGGTTTTTGACCTCGTAACCGACCCCTGGGCGATCGGGAACACTCTCATCGGCGACATCCGCTGTGCCGAGGTCCGCCTGGAGAAACCTACCATTGAGAGTTTGCAGGACTTGCAGTCTCGCGGGCGATCAGATGTCGCGGACGTTCTCGCAGATCGCGAAGAATTAAAGGATTTTGCCCCTCTTTTTCCGCCACTTTACATCGAGCCCGACGGTACAAGCGAGTGGGCGGTCTTCGTGCTGACAGACGCCCCGCCAGAGGCGCAGTACGACGAGCTTGAGGATTTCAAGCGAATCGAGGTAATTCTTGAAGGGCAGACGGGGTTCTGCTGGTTGCAGAGACCTCTCTATGAGGCGGAGTTGGATCTGTTCGAGGAAAAAGGTTGGCCAGCTGTGCTTCGACAGGATTTCCTGAATCGTCCAGAGCTCACCGAGAACGACATCCTCGAACTTCGCGAGATCCAAATCAAACAATGACCGGGCGACGTACTAAACATATCACAAGGGTGCCTACTTATGGCACTAGGCGTTTGCGCCGTAACCGACGCGGATACATGCTCCTGGAGACCGTCGTGGCAGCGGGCATGCTGGTCGTTGCGCTCTCGATCATCGGAGCTCAGTTTCACGATTCGCAGATGGCGATCCGGAGGATGGAACGGCGCGTCCGCGCGCTCACGCTCGCCGAACAGCAGCTTGCGTTTCTAGATTTGGGTTTGATCGAGTTGGAATCGATTGACGAGGTCGAAGAGGGGGACTTCGGTCCGCGTTTCCCTGACTGGGGCTGGCGCATGAGGACAGAGCCAACGTCGGTCGAGGGGATGTTCCGATTAACCGTCGAGGTGCTGCATCATTTCCGCGAGGGCGACTACACCGAGGACAGTTTCGAGCATGACGACGCAGAAACCGTCCATCAGGTCTACGCCTTTAGAGCGAAACCGCAAACGCTCGACCTCGCAGCCGACTTCGGTCTGTCTGATGACGAATACGAAGAAATCGCTGCAAAACTAGCGTCCGCTGGGATCCCTGGACTAGACGCAGCCACGTTTGACCCGAGCGTTTTGGCGAAATTGGACTCGGAAGACCTGCTCAAGGCGCTGCCGGTGGTGTTGAGCGCGTTGGGGCTGGATTTAGGCGCGCTCGAGGCGATGATCCCGCCAGACATTCTCAAAGAACTCAAAGACAGCGGTATTTTTGGCGACGAAGCGGAAGGTGGTAAGAATGAAACACCGTAGCTTCCAATGCAGAAGCGCGATGACGCTGCTCGAAGTGATGCTATCGATGAGCCTGCTCGTAGTTCTGTCAGCCGTCACTTATTCGTTCTACTTCAATTCTATTAGCTCAAAGTCCACCGGAACGGAAAGAGCATCGGATCTGCGATTGATGCGTACGGTTCTTCGACGAATCTCCGAGGAGATTCGACAGGCTGTCGTTCAGACCGGCGACTACGGGATGGGAATTACAGGGGGTAGCGAAGCGATCGAAATTACGACGCTTCGCGTACCGCGCCGGGAACTCGCCCGCGAACGTTCAACCCAGGAAGCTCCCGCAGAGTTAGAATATGACCTGGTCAAAGTGCATTACAAGATCGCTCGTCATCCCGATGTGTTGCACGAAGATGGCTGGGAGCAACCGCTAGGTCTAGCGCGCATTGAAAAGCGAATCCCCAGACGACTCGCCGCAAAGCGATCGCTCGGCGGTGACGAAGACGTCGATCCCCAAGACCCGCAAGGGGGCGGCCGATCACTGGAATTAGATGGGGCATCGGAAGACACTGGGGGGGAAGCTTCGATCGGACCGGAGATCGACTGGGAGGAACTCTACGCCCCAGATATCCACTATGTGCGATTTTGTTACTACGATGGCTATTCCTGGTGGGACGACTGGGTTGTCTTTGGCGAGAATCCATTGCCCCAACTTATAGAAGTGACCGTAGGGTTTGGTGATCACCCACCTATACACGATGAAGTCGCCGATGACGACACAAATCAGCAGTTTTGCGCTTGCCTAAACAAGGATCCGTCAGACTGTGAGCCGCTTAGTCCGGACGAGTATTCGACTGTCGTTCGAGTGACTCGGGCTGACCCTCTTTTTCGATCGCGCGTGAGTCGTGAGGGTCAACAACTCGCTCAGGACTTGCAGCGAGGCGAGGGCTCAGAAGAGGAGGAATCGCCATGATGACGATCCGTCGTGCGGTCATCCTTCCGGTCGTTCTGATGGTGATCGTACTCTTGGCGCTCTTGGGTGCTACGTTCTCGTTCCGTATTCATGCGGATAGCGCGTCCACGCAGGCGGTTGCGAATCGCATGCAGTCCAGGCTCGCAGCCGAGGCGGGTATCGAGTGGGTCAAGCTCCTGCTTCGCACCGCGCGACTTGAGAGGAGCGTTTGGTATAACAACCCCGTCGCCTTCAGTCGCGTGATTCTCTGGGCGCACGACGAAGATTCCAAGACAGCAGGAACCAACGACAAGCTAGATCAAGAGATGGCCTTTCGTTTCAGCATCGTGGCTGATGATTTTTCCGACGACGAAAAGTACATTCGGTTCGGAATCATCGACGAGGCGTCGAAGGTGAACCTGAACGTGGCGACCGACGCGCAGATCTTAAAACTGGTCCAGGCGGCCGCGGGCGGCGACGAGACGATCGACGCGAAGCAGGTCACCAACGCGATCCTCGACTGGCGGGATACTGATAGTAATCCGAGGACCGAATCGGGCGGAACCGAGGGTGAATATTATGCGAATCTCGCAAAACCCTATCGCGTCAAGAACGGCCCTTTTGATACTATAGAGGAGCTGTTGCTCGTCAAAGGGGTGACGGGAAACTTGCTATACGGCGAAGATTTCGACCGAAACGGTTTGCTGACCGAGAACGAGGACGACGGTGACGAGACGTTCCCGCCGGACGACGAGGACGGTCTGCTTAATCTGGGTCTTTATCCCTACCTGACGGTTCTCTCCTACGAAACAATGACGACAAGTACGAACCGGGCGCGTGTGAATTTGCTCGGCGATGAAGTTGCCCTTCGCGATGCACTTTCGGAAGCTATTCCAGATGAACCGAGTGTCGTTGACTTTTGCGTCAACGCGACCAGGCCAGCCGCCGCACCCGGCGCTTCGGGAAATCCACAAAATTCTGGCGGAACTTCAGCACCAGGCGGGCAAGTTCCGCCAGGTCAAGGCGGTCAAGGCGGTAAGCCCAGAGGTGGCGCATCACTACTACCCGGCGGGTTCGAGCTGTTTCTTGATACTGATATTCGGGGTGACAAGATCGCGGCACACGCGCAACGCCGACCCGAAGACCCCGCTGAAGAACCTGATAAAGCCGAGAACGTGATCGGCGAGGGCGACGCGGCGTTGCAGGTCGGTGAGTCCGCTACCCCCACTGGTACTGATACGACAGATACACAGGGAGACGCTTCGGAGGACGAGACAGACAAGCCAGAAAACACGGAAAACGAAGGGCAAAACCCGCCTCAATCGAGTGGCGCACTCAACCCATCATCGCCGATTCGTTCTCCAGCGGACTTATTGTTTCCGCGCATGATTGGTGAAGCGGTTACGCAGAGTCCGGTCCGTGTGGAGCACCTGCCTGCGCTCATGGATCTGACAACGGTGACGCCGGCAGCCACACGCGAGGTCGCTGGTTTGATTAACATCAACACCGCACCGAGGCTGGTGTTATCTTGTTTGGATGGTCTGACGTCAGAACAGATTGATGCGATCGTCGCCGAGCGCGAGGGACTCGACGATGAGATACTTGCCACAACGGCTTGGCTGGTGACGGAAGAAATTTTGGACAATGAGACGTTTGCCAAGATCGCACCGCAGATCACGGCGCGAGCGCAACAGTTTAAGATTCAGTCGCTTGGTTACGCGGACCATATCGGGACCGTAACGAGACTTGAGGTGATCGTGGATATGAACGGGCCAATCGCTGAGACGATTTACTACAGGGACATCAGTTACCTCGGCGCGCCATTTCCGATTCGCGAAGAGGACCGGGAGGAGCAGAATGCCCGCTAGCAAGCGCATGAACAAGATTGTCGCCGTCGATTGGGATGCGCGCACGCTGCGGATCGTCCACGCGCTCATCAGCAAGCGCGGGATGAAAATCGACCGCTTGCTCGCCGCTCCGATT
>JAJDDZ010000237.1 GCA_029260025.1 Phycisphaerae bacterium
CCGCGTGCAAGGGCGTACCCGGAATCGGAGTGTACAACATGAACTGATGAAACTCCGTATCATGCGCGACCGCATAGTCGATCGCTTCATCGATATTCTCAGGCGTGTGATCCTCCATCCCAATAATCGACGACCCCAGCATCCGAATTCCATGCTCCTGCATCGTCCGAACCATCTCCAGCGTATCGATCCCCTTAACTTTCGTGTATTGAGAACTCTTGCCCTCAAGCCCGATCCAAACCCAAGAAATCCCCAACCCCACAAGCTGCTCGATCGTATACGACTGCAACACCTTCCCAGACGCGAAGACATACATCGCCCAAGACTTATCGTGCTCGATCATCAATTCCAACAGTCGAAGCGCACGCTTGCGATGAAGAAGAAAGTTCTCATCCATCACAAAAAACGTATGAATATTCATATCCCGCTCAAGACCGCACATCACCTCAAACAGCTCGTCCCCTGTCTCATAAAAATGAAAACAGTTCCCCTTCCCCCCAAACATCGCAGATGTCGAGCAGAAGTTGCAACCAAGCGGACACCCCACCGACGGGATCAATGTCGCTGCCACATCGCCCGGCTTCTCCCGAAGCGTAACCCCAAGCGTCCGCGCACCAATCCCCGAATAAACACGAGGATGACGAATCGGCGCACTAGCATCTTGACCAAGATAACGCCGCATCCAACTCACTCCGTCACCGCGAACGATGTAATCAACAGACATCCTCTCTTCCAGATCGGGAATCCCGCCAACATGCCCGCCGATCACAATCTTCGCATCAGGAAGATGGCGACGAACCAGCTCGCACATCTTTTTCACCTTGCCGACGTTGGGCATGATCGCCCCGATCCCAACCACGTCATAATGATGCGTCGTGATCTCCTCAACAAATCGCTCGATCGTCGGAAAATCTAGGAGCGTACAGTGCGATTCAAGATTCTCCTTGATCAACATCAACCCCCAAGACCGGTGAAACATCCGCAACGAAAAAGCACGCTGAACCCGCGTAACCTGATTGTGATAAAGCTCCATCGGATTGATTGTCCGGCTACCGTATTCATCATCCACCGCGTAAGGTCCAAACGCACTACTAAGCAAGACCCGAGCTTTCGAACCCAGAGGATGCACAGGCTGTGAGTTCGCCGGGCGAACCATCCCGTCGATGTGTGGAGCGATAGCGAGTTTCGTCATTCCGTAATTACCTCCAGAGGATTTCCAGCCAGCAACGGACAAGGCATAGGGTAACTCAGAAAACGGCAAAACAGCCGAATTTCACAACCCAAAGATGCTCGTCAGCGCAAAGAGAGTCTCACACCGCCCGCGCCACGGACAGACGACTCCCCAAGTCAAAACGGACAAGCACGCCGTATGCCATTCACCCCCATTTTTGCAGGCCGCTGCCCCGAGCCAAGACAAATCTCTCGTAAGAAAATGTCATGAACGAACCGCCCAACCCGCTTTCTCACAAACCAAACAGCCCATTTTCACTTACACCCCAAGTCAGCACTCAACCGATCGAGGAACACGATCTCATCCCAACAGCCCCATCCCAAACACGGCTGACCAGACAATTCCCCGCCCACTCCCTGTTGATCATTCAAGACTCGCACTTCAGAATTCCCCACCACCCCCGTTCACAATGGCGAAAAACCCCAAATCTGGTCGAGAATGACCCAATATCGCGTGTTCTTGCGACCAAAGCAGCAGCGGCGTGAAACAAGGGGAGACGGGACCGCAAACGGCAACCCCACTAGGCTTATCATTACGAAGTCAGGATGTCCATCGTGTTTGCAGCTCTCGGCGCAAGAACAGTAACGACCCTCGAGTCCTTAGGGCAGTTCGGCAATTTCTCCTGGCTAATGGTCCGCTGGCTCATCCCCGGACTCGTCCAGGTCAGAAGCTGGGTCCGAACAATCCCACTCATGTACGAAGTCGGAAACCGAACCCTCCCCGTCATCGCAGTCACCGGAACTTTCGTTGGCCTCGTTCTCGCCGTCCAAAGTTACGACCAACTAAAAGCTGCCGGATTTCAAGACCGCATGGGCGTCCTCGTCACCCTAACCCTCGTCCAAGAACTAGGACCAGTCCTCGCCGGCGTCATGGTCGCCGGACGCGTCGGCGGCGCACTAACCGCAGAGCTCGGCACGATGCGTGTAACCGATCAAATCAGCGCACTAACCGTCATGGGCTCAGACCCCATCCGCCAACTCGTCGTCCCGCGTTTCCTCGCATGCATCTTGCTAACGCCCCTACTCACATTCTTCTGCGACCTGTTTGGCTGTATAGCGGGTTGGGGGATCGCCGTTCATCTCAAACACATACCCGGATCGCCTTACTGGTATTACATCGAAGACGCCATCGAAATGTGGGATATTCTCGTGGGCTTCCTAAAGAGCATCATCTTCGGCGGCGCAATCGGTTTGATTGCCTGCTACAAAGGGTTCCACTGCAAGAAAGGCGCAGAAGGCGTAGGCAGGGCCTGCACAGAGTCCTTTGTCGCCAGCTTCATTACGATCTTGATAACAGACTTCATTGTAGGATATTTCTTGTCCGGTCTGTACCGCGGACTCTATGGATTCAAGTCGTTAGTATGATGGCAAGCAACAAGACATCATCGAGTTCCAACGACCCAGAAGCCCTAGTGCGCCTAGTCGATGTCCACAAAAGGTTCGGATCGCTCCTCGTCCTAAACGGCGTGAATCTCTCTCTCGAAAAGGGACAAACAACCGTCGTCATAGGTGAATCGGGCGCAGGAAAGAGCGTACTATTGAGTCACATCGTCTGCCTCATCAAACCCGACCGCGGAGAGGTCTACTACCAGGACCAACGAATCGACAACATGCCCGAGCGAGACCTCGCAAAAATCAGACCCCGCTTTGGCTTCTTGTTTCAGTTAGGCGCTCTGTTCGACTCGATGACTGTCGGCGAGAATATCGCCTTCCCCATCGTCGAACATACAAGAAAAACACCGCATGAAATCGAAAAAACGGTCAGAGAAAAACTCGCGATGGTAGGGTTAGACGGCACCCAACAGAAGTGGCCAGCAAACATGTCCGGCGGTCAAAAGAAAAGGATCGCACTCGCAAGAGCGATCGCCTTAGACCCGGAACTAATCCTCTACGACGAACCAACAACCGGACTCGACCCGCCCCGCGCCGACGAGATAAACGAGTTGATCCTGAAACTAAAACGAGAGCTAGGCGTCACAAGCGTCGTAGTCACACACGACATGGCCAGCGTCCTCAAAGTCGCCGACCGAATCGTCATGCTCCACCAAGGCAATTTCATTTTCGACGGCACGCCTGATTCAATTGAAGGTTGCGAAGACCAAAGAGTACGATGCTTCGTCCAAGGGCGATGCGCGCCGGATGTACTCCGGTCGTTCCAGGAGAAAGCGAGATGATGACCGACACCGAACGCAATTTATGGGTAGGAATTTTCGTCGTCGTCTCGATGCTCGTCCTGGGCACCTTGATGATCTGGTTCGGCGAAGCACCCTCATGGATGGGCGGAAACGAATGGACTCTACGCATCACCAACGTCACAGAGCTTCGCGGCGTAGACTCAGGAAGTCCAGTCAAGCTAAACGGCGTCGAGATAGGTCGCGTAACAGGACTTGAGTTCATCGACACCACCAGACCAGACCTCGGCGCAGAAATCGTCGCCCGAATCAAAGAACCCTACGTCATCCCCGAAAGCGCAATCGCCCGCGTCTACGGCGCAACCTTAGGACTAGGAACAGGGCACGTTCAAATCGTCGTCCCCAAAGACGGCAGCCGAGACCCATTAGCAAAAGAAGGAGCGTCGATCAAAGGAGCAATGCACAGCCTGATCGGCGAGCTTATCACCAAAGATCTCGTCGCGTCAGTCCAAAGAGCAATCGGAAACATCGGAAACTTTGCGGACGCTGCCACACCAGTCGCAAGCAACCTCGCCATCATGCTCGAGGCCAGATCAGTCGCAGACGTCAACAATCCAAACTCAGAAATGACAGCAAACCTCGCAACAGTCGTCGAGAGAATCGACAACCTCGTCGCCAATCTCAACGTAGTCCTAGGAGATGTAAACGTACAACGCGATGTCAAAGATGTCGTAGGAGACCTGACAACGATCACCGCTGATCTAAAAAGCACTGTCCAAACCTGGAAAACCGCCAGCGTTGAAATAACCGCAAGCCTCACGAACGGCATCGGCCAAACAGAAAAAAACCTCGACCAGTCATTCTCAAAACTAAACCACGTACTAGATAACCTCGATGACGGAACCAGAAGCCTCTCCACGACCATGCAACGAATCGCCGAAGGCCAAGGAACCGCCGGGCTCCTAGTTCGCGACGAACGACTCTACGAATCCGCAGTCATAACATTCGACCGACTATCTCTCGCAGTCGCCAGCCTTCAAACAATACTAGGAAAAATCGAAAAGGACGGCTACGTAACAGTAGGACTAGGCCCAGGCGCTATCATCAAGAAAGACTATCCCATACCCCTCAACCCACAGGTAACCGACAACCGCGACCCCTCACAGCCATAGTTTGACACCAAAGAATTCCGCCAAGTACAATACGACGACGCAAAACAACAACAGCGTCGATACAGACTTTGAAGGACCGAAACAGTGGCGGAAGTGAATCTAAGTAAGCTCTGCGAAATAATCTCCCAAGCGGGATTCCCCACGACGCTGGATGGAAAAGACATCGCCGTCACCGCCGTCAACACCCTCGAAGACGCCCGCAAGGGAGAAATCACCTTCCTCTCCAATCCAAAATACGCCTCAGCAATCGCATCAACCAAGGCATCCGCAATCATCGCTGAACAAAACGTCGAAATTCCCAGCTCCGTTAGCGCCATGCGCTGCGACAATCCATACGCCGCGATCACCGTCGCCATCATCGCAATCCACGGCCACCGCCGACACCCAACCTGGGGTCTAAGCGAAAAAGCAAACATCGACCCCGGCGCAAGAATCGGAACAAACCCCAACATCGCCGCCGGCGCGACCATCGCCGCAAGAACAACCATCGGAAACAACTGCACAATCTACCCAGGATGCTACGTCGCAGACGGCGCATCCTTAGGCAACGACTGCACCCTCTACCCGAACGTCACAATCTACGACCACTGCCAGCTCGGAGACCGAGTGACAATACACGCAGGATCCGTCGTCGGCGAAGACGGTCTAGGTTACGCACCCCACGGTGAAAACTGGATCAAAATCCCCCAGATCGGAATCACAATCCTAGGCGACGACGTAGAAGTCGGCGCAAACTGCTCGATAGACCGCGCAACACTCGGAAGAACAGAAATCGGGAAAGGCACAAAGTTCAGCAACAACGTGGTGATAGGACACGGAACAAAGGTCGGTCCAAACTGCATGTTTGTAGGGCTCGTCGGAATCGCTGGATCTACTACCATCGGTAAACACGTCATACTCGGCGGCCAGGCAGGTATCGCCGGACACCTTGAAATCGGAGACAACGTGCAGGTCGCCGGAAAATCAGGAATCCACAGCGACGTCCCCGCCGGGCAAAAAATCTTCGGTTCCCCAGCAATCGAGGTCCGTCGCGCAAAGCGATCCGCGGCGATCGTCAAAAAATTGCCCGAGTGGACAAAACGTATCAAAGAACTGGAACGCGAAATCAAAGAGCTTCGCAACAACCTAGAAGGCGACAATAGTTCGTAACGTACGCCCGCCTCCCACAGAGATGCCAAATGCCACCCAAAATCCTTCAATCCATAAATAGACTCGGCATCATCGCTGGCGCAGGACAGTTCCCATTCATGGTCGCCGACGGCGCAAAACGCGCAGGATGTCACGTCACCATAGTTGGACTCAAGGGTTTCGCCGACCCATCGATTGCCGCCCACGCAGACAACTTTCGCTGGGCTGGCATGACCAAGATGGGACGCTGGCTTCGAATCTTCAAGCACCAACAGATCAAGAACGTCATTCTCGCCGGCTCCGTCACGAAATCCACCATGTACGGACGTTTCCGAATCCTCCGCTTGCTACCAGACCTAACCGCCGCAAGAATATGGTTTCTCAGACTCAAGGATAAAAGAAACGACGCGGTCCTGTCCGCCGTTGCCGACGAATTCGCCAGACACGGAATCATAATGGAAGAGTGCGTCAAATACTCCCAGCAAGACATGGCCCCAGAAGGCATCCTCACCCGCGGCCAGCCCTCAGAAGCCCAAAAACGCGACGTCGACTTCGGCTGGAACATCGCCAAGGAAATGGGTCGCCTCGACATCGGCCAATCAATCGCCGTCAAAGAAACCGAAGTCGTCGCCGTGGAAGCGATCGAAGGCACAGACCGCATGATCGAACGCGCGGGCGCCTTGGTCCGAAACGGCGGCTGGACTATGATCAAGGTCGCAAAACCAAATCAAGACATGCGATTCGACGTTCCAACCATAGGCCCAGATACCATCGCCAACCTGGCAAAAAACGGCGCAAAAATGCTAGTCATCGAGGCAGCCAAAACCGTCATCGTAGATCGCCAAGAAACCGCTGCCGCCGCCGACAAAGCGGGCATCGTCCTTCTGAGTCGCACCTCCGAGTAATCCCTCAACACCTCGGGACATCTTCCAGAGCGCGCCCCTGCCGCCGGGCTTCAGCACCCGCGGACGCACAAACTCCCCCCCCCACGCGTACGCCGCCGAGCAAACTCCACCAATTGTCCAACGATCCCATCTAGGTTAGAATCTCTCCCTCTCGACGGGGGTGTAGAGGCATGACTTCGTTGCCCACCCCGCCACAACATATAACTTCGTATCCCCATAAAAGGAGGACACCCGATATGCCACTAGTAACATCACCGGCCCCTACGTTCGACTGCAAAGCAGTAGTGGATGGTCAGATCACAGAGCTAAAGTGGGACAAGCTGCACGACGGAAAGTGGCTCGTGCTATTTTTCTACCCACTCGACTTCACTTTCGTCTGCCCAACAGAGATTATCGCCTACAGCGACGCCGCCGGTCGTTTTGAAAAAATCGGAGCAAAAGCTGCTGCAATCTCAGTAGACTCCCAGTTCTCCCACCTGGCATGGACCCAAATGCCTCGCAGCAAGGGCGGACTAGGCGACGTATCCTTCCCGCTGATCGCCGACCTCGATAAATCCATCGCACAAAAGTACGACGTCCTCCTGGGCGCCGGAATCGCTTTGCGTGGATTATTCATCATCGACCCCAAGGGAATCATCCGCCACTCGACCATCAACGACCTCCCCGTCGGCCGCAACGTAGACGAAACCCTCCGCATCATCGAAGCATTCCAGTTCGTCGAGAAAAACGGAGAGGTCTGCCCAGCAAACTGGAACCCAGGCGACAAGACAATGATCCCAGACCCAGTGAAATCCCAAGACTACTTCGAAAAAGCAAACGCCTAAGAGCAAGCATAGACATAAGCGTAGACGCGACGAAGTCACGAAGTCTGGCGTGGCACCGATTTGTAACTGGTGCAAAAAAGAAAAGAACAAGGCGCGATTCACTAGAAACGGATCGCGCCTTTTTTTTGGCGACCAGCGATCGCGGTTAGAGCGCAGCCCGCTCAGGAGCAGGCGAGTCGTTCGAAGTTCGACTACCCGACTCCGCCCCAGGTTGATACTCAGGAACGATCTTCTTCAAATCCGCACGAATCGAATCAAGTCCAGCATCGTCAGCCATCGAAAAAAGGCGCTCCATCCCGGAAACAACAGACCCGAAATCCTCAGGCCGATGCTTCCAAATCCCGATCTTTGGATGCGCAGTCTCACCAACGTCCTCACCCTCGTTAGAAAGTTCCTCAAAGAGCTTCTCGCCAGGTCGAGTACCGCTAAAAACGATCTCAATATCGACATCAGGACGCAACCCGCTAAGCGTAATCATATCCCGAGCAAGATCGACAATCTTAACCGGCTCACCCATATGCAAAACGAAAATCTCACCGCCCTTACCCATCGTCCCAGCCTGCAAAACAAGCTGAGCAGCCTCCGGAATCGTCATAAAATAACGAGTCATATCCGCATGCGTCACCGTAACAGGCCCACCCGCATCAATCTGCTTCTTGAAAATCGGAACAACGCTCCCGCTGCTACCCAGCACATTCCCAAATCGCACAGTCACAAACTGCGTCGCACCCTTCCCAGTAAGTCCCTGAACGTACATCTCAGCAACCCGTTTAGTACACCCCATCACAGAAGTCGGGTTCACCGCCTTATCCGTCGAGATCATCACCATCTTCAAAACACCCGCAGCGATACAGGCATCAGCAACAGTCCGCGAACCCCCGATGTTATTCTTAAGCGCCTCCCCCGGATTCCCCTCCATCATAGGAACATGCTTATGCGCCGCCGCATGAAAAACGCTAGACGGTTGCTCCGCCGCAAAAACCGCATCAACCCGCCGGCGGTCAGCCACATCCGCAACATAAGGAACGACGTCAACCTCAGGAAAAGACGCACGAAGCTCCCGATCAATTTCAAAAAGACTATTCTCAGCCTGCTCAATCAGCACAAGGCGCTCAGGACCAAACGCCGCAATCTGACGACACATTTCAGAACCGATGCTCCCCCCAGCCCCGGTCACAGCAACACGACAACACTTCAGCTGATCCCCGATCAATCCAACGTCGAGCTGAACCTTCTCGCGACCCAACAGGTCATCGATATTCACATCACGGATCTGACTAACATGCATCCGCCCTTCAATAACGTCTGTAACAACGGGCATCGTCCGAAACAAGACGCCGGAGCCGTGACATTTTTCAACAAGGTCACGAATGAATCGCGGCGACGCGCCCGGGATCGCGATCAAGACTTCTTCGACGTTGTTCGCCTCGCAAATCTCCCGAATCTCCCTCGTCCGCCCGACGATTTCAACCTCATGAATCCGCGCATGAAGCTGAGCGTCGTCGTCAAGAAAACCAACACACTGATGACGCCCAACCCGAAGAAGCTCCCGCAACACAGCTTCTCCAGCATCCCCAGCACCACAGATCAACATACGCTTTGGATTCACCGCCTGACCAGCCTGAAGATCCTCGTAGTAAAAGCGAAC
>JAJDDZ010000238.1 GCA_029260025.1 Phycisphaerae bacterium
CAACGGCCAAGACCGGAAAGAGAAGTTTCGCGGCACGTTTTCGATAAACGATGAGTAATGCATGGATCGCGATCGCAAACAGCCCCCACATCAAGAACAAGAGCGTGACGCCCGTGATCGCCATCCCAGCGCCTTCGTCAATGGTGACAAGCCAGTTCCTAAACGCTTCGACGAATGCAACATGCTTCATGCCCTTCAGAAGCAAGAAGTAGAAAAGACCGGCACACAACCCTCCGCCGATCCACCCGCCGTGGAGAAGCAGAGCGGACAGATTTTGCGATTTATCGCGGAGTGCGCCGCGGGCGGCGCGCTGAATCAGGAAACTAGCCATTCCAGATAGAATGATTGAGCAAATGATTCCGGCAACAACCGTTCCCGCTTTGTTCCACTTGATCGTCTGGTAGCTAATCGCCGCGGCGGCACCGAGAAGCTCGAATACAAGGCACGCCGTCGTGCTGACGGGCATTCCGAACGCCGAGTATCCGTATAGAAGAACGGTATCGACAATGTACACCGAGATGTAGATCGTGAGTGCGGCTGTGATCCCGTCGAGTCCGAGGGAGTTTTGCCCTAGGCCCATCGGGTCGAAAATACCCTTGCGAGCCGTATCAATGACGGACGAACTCATCACCGCACCCGCGATGACCGCCAACCCTACGATGAGGATTGCGTTTTTTCTTTGCAACACCCGGGCTCCGAATACGGCGTTGACGAGGTTGGCCGCGTCGTTGCGACCGACTTCGATCGTATCCCAGATCAGGAGTCCTCCGGCGAGAAGCAGGCAAACCTTCTGAAAGAATACCAAGGATGGGAAATCAATGCTTGCCAGAATCATCAGACATTTTAACCGAGGTGCCGGAAGATGTTATCTCTTATCACGTGTCGATGGATGGGCTAGGAGGCCAACATTCGTCGCAGCCGCTCCCCGGTCTTCTCGGCGAAGTTGGCTAGTTGTCCGACCTCGCCATAGACCTTGGACCAAAGCATCACATCTGTCGCTTTCATGTCGTCTTCGACGGCGTAAAGTTTCTGTGACAGCGAGTATTGAAGGCGATCTGCTTCCCACTCATCCTTTTCGACGCGAGCTACCATTTCAACGGCGTGGTCCGCTTCCGGGCCTGTCATGTCGCCGTCGATCAGTTTGGGAAGGTATTCAGATATCTCATAGGTGTGCTCGCAGACTAGTTTGACTTTTGCCAAGTACTCAATAAGCGGATCGACGAGCGTCTTGTGGATGGTGAGTTTCTTGAGTGTCAGCAGAACGGCAATATCCTCGGCGGCGTCGGCCATGTCGTCCTGAAGTTTCACATAACCAAGAAGGTCGCCACGATAGACGGGGAGGAAGAACCGCTTGGGGATGCTTTGCCGAATTTCGTTCTTGATTATGTCGGCTTCGTGTTCCGCCTTGAAGACCCTTCGGCAGAGATCTTGAAGTTTGTCGTCATCTTGGTCGCGAACTGCATCGAACATCGGCCAAACTAGTGCTACGCAATTTTTTACCGAGATCATGTGATGCCGTAGCGGCTCGAACGGCGATACCTTGAACATTTCGGAAATAGTAGCCATGAACTCGTCTCGCTCCAGAAGCTTGGTAGTGACCCGTACTCCACGGCGCGTACTATCTCGCATCAGCGGCAACTGACAAGAGGTCACGCGTAAAAATACCGAAAAAACCTGGATCCTTCCATTGCGAGGGGTGAGTCGAAGTCTAACATTCCATGAGCCTGTGAATTTCTGCGGTGAAGGTATGGCGAAGTCTTGGGTGGCGATCTGAGGGGGGGCTGCTATATTGGAAGCCTAAGGTTCGTGTTGGTTTTTCCGGTAGGACTTGTTGTTCGGTCCGCAGGGTCATATGTCCGTGAAACGAAAGCTGCAAGATAATCTAAAACGCGTTGAGCAACGTATCGTCGATGCGTGTTCCCGAGCCGGGCGATCACGCGATTCGGTGACGCTGGTGACCGTTACGAAATATGCGACTTTGGATCTTGTTCGTACCTTGGCAGAGCTTGGGGTTTGTGATTTGGGCGAGAGTCGGGTGCAGGAGCTGACTCGGCGTGCTGCGATGCTTCGCGAGTGGCAGGGGCGTCGGTCGCTTGTTGGTGATTCAGGGATTGGGGGTCCTCGTTGGCATATGATCGGCCACTTGCAGCGGAATAAAGTCCGCGCGGTTCTTCCTTGGGTCGAGATGGTTCAGTCTGTCGATAGCTTGCGTCTCGCCGAAGAGATCGATTCGGAAGGAACCAAGCTAGGTCGTGCGATTCCGATTTTGTTGCAAGTGAACATCAGTGGGGTTGCGACTCAACACGGAGTCGCGGTCGCGGCGGCGACGCATCTGGTTGAACAACTGCGGACGCTTGATAACCTTGAGGTGCGCGGTTTGATGGCTATTGCGCCGCTCTCGGATGACGAGAGGGCTGTTCGTCAATCGCTAGACCGTGCCCGTGAGCTGTTTGACGAAGTTCAATCTCAAGAGATCGCTGGTCCTGAGTTTACTGTGCTATCAATCGGGATGAGCCGGGATTTCGAGTGGGCGATCGAGATGGGTTCGACCTGCGTTCGGATCGGGTCGGCGATTTTTGAAGGTATCGAAATGGCGCCGGAGCCAGCGGCGGTCGAATAGCATGTCAGTGTCTCGCGGGACGGCGGACGATGATACGAGGGAGCGGGTTTCTCGCGGGATCGTCACGCTCATTACCGGTTGTATGTTCAGTGGGAAGACTACCGAGCTTCTGCGGCGCATTTCCGGCGCGGATTCCTGTCGTGTTGTTGTTTTCAAGCATGTCATTGACACCCGCTATTCTATTGACGCGGTTGTCTCTCACGGCGGCAAGTCTTGCGACGCTCTTGTAGTTGATGGGTCGTCTGCGATGCTTCCGCGGACAACTGACGGCGTGTCCTTGGTTGGCGTAGACGAAGCTCATTTTTTGGACGACGGAATCGTTGAGGTTGTTGATCGACTCCGCAGGCGAGGGATCGACGTTGTCCTCACTTCGTTGAATTGCGATAGTTGGGGTCACTCGTTTTCGGTCGTTGAACGTCTTGGGCAAATCGCCGATGCGTGGATCGTCTTGACGGCGACCTGCGCGACTTGCGGTGATGCGGCGGACCGAACGCAACGAACAACGCCGATCATCGATGGGAATATGGTCGGTGGGGCGGAGTCTTACGAACCTCGGTGCACACGATGTTGGAGCGCCCCGGCAGTTTTTGCCTAGCCGAGGGTTGGAGGCGGCGGGTGGCACATGATCTGCTGGATGTTTTTGTTGTCTTGAATGGACGGAGGGTGTGTCGGGGAGGCTAGATTCTTAAGCATTCCGATTTCGGGAATCTTGATTGTGATTGGTCCCGGGCGAGACCCGCCGGTCATGTGCGCGGGGATCCTTTGAGCCCGGATTAGGCGAACAAACTATAGCCCTTTGGAGGTAGGTGGTCATGTCAGCATCCCATCCTGCAACGCGTTTTTTTTCCGGGTCAGCGATCTTGTCTTTGATTCTTGCACTTGGGGTCTTAACGATCGGGGGTTGTCCATCTGTTCCGCCTGACGGGAACGGCGGAGGGACAACTGAGAAGATCTTCGGTGGGGCTGAGACTTGCATGGCGTGTCACGCCGAGAATCATTCTGACTGGTCGGCGACGCGACATGCGGGAGCGATGGATACTCTTGCGGGGATTGGGCAGGACGCGAACGAGTCCTGTGTCGGTTGTCACTCGGTCGGGTTCGGCTCGGGCGGGTTTACTTCGGTGGCTGCGACGCCTGAGCTTGCTGGTGTTCAATGTGAGAACTGTCATGGGGCAGGTGCTGCGCACGCGGCCGATCCGGGGAATCTGGAGCTCCGTCCTGTGATCAACATGTCGGCGAGTCTTTGTGGTGAGTGTCACAACGATGCACATCACCCAACGTTCGAGGAGTGGTCTCTCTCGAAACATGGGAGTGCTCTTGAGGGGCTGATTTCGAGTGGGTTTGCTCAAGATACATGTCTGGAGTGTCATTCGCAGGACTACCGATACGCGATAGAGCGTCAAGCAGAGGGCGATATGGATATTGTCGTGCCGACCACGGAAACCGCATCGCTTTCGTTGGAATGTGCGACGTGTCATTCTTCGCATGGCGGTGTCGATCAGGAACACCAGCTACTAAAGCCGATTGCCAGCCTGTGCGGAGAGTGTCATACTCAGGGCGAAGAAGCGCTTCCGGGGAATACGCCTCATCATCCACAGCTCGAAATGTTGCTGGGGACCGGAGCTGTGCAGGAAGATGGGTCCGCACTCGATAAAACGCATACCCATAGCACGCTGGCGGCGACCGACGAAGGTCAGGCCTGTGCTCAGTGTCACGTCGTAAGTCACGAAGTTGAAGACCCGAACGAAGGGAATCCGAACGTGACGGGACATACGTTCAATCCGTTCGATCCGGAAATCACGACGCACCAAGCGGATCAGTATACCGGGTGTACGATGTGTCACGGAACCGCGGAAACAGCCGACGCGCTTCGAACAGTCTTGCAAGGGGATGTTGTTTCGCGCCTTGCTGCACTAGCGCCTTACTTCGATGTCGAAGATGCGCTGTATATTGATCCAGCTGGTCTCGATGAAGCTGACGCGTTGCTTTTGGCAAATGCGAAGTTCAACTATCAGTTCGTTGGAGCGGATGGGAGTAGTGGGGTTCACAACCCGACGAACGCTCGGGCTGCCTTAGATGTGGCCGAGTCTATTGTCGCTACGCTAAGTGGAAGCTAGGCGTATTCCGCGAAATGTCACTCGGCGCTCGGACGGGTGTGGCTGTTTCATAGCCCTACCTGTTTGGGCGTCGCTGTTGGAGTCATTGGGGCTTGATACCGAACGCCAATCCTCCGTTTCCTTAGGGGCAAGGCTTAGTCAAGTCCTCAATCCACGTTCCAATCAGCGTCAGTTTCGCTCCGTGCACCAGATCAAGAGTCGTTGCTCGATGGTTGCGGTCAACGGTTTTCCTGACGACTCGACGGTTAGCCCGCTTCCTGCTGTGACATCTGGGAGTCCGTCGCCGTTGATGTCGGCGATTGCGACTGAGGCGGTGGCGAATAGTCCTGTCGTTGGAAGACCCGAGTTCTCTACAAAACGAAATGCCCCAGTTCCGTCGCCCAACAAGAGAAACACTCCTCTGACAGTTCCGGGGGTTGGCAGGAGTCGTCCGGAGACGACGATGTCGAGGTTTCCGTCTGCATCGACATCGCTAAGGTCCAAGCCAATCGACCCGCCTGTAAGGGCTGGGAAAACGTCTGGGGTTTTGGTCCACGAGCCGTCCGCTTCTTGAAGATAGACTTCGGGACCATCGACCCAGTTGGCCGTCGCGAAATCCAAGAGGCCATCCTTGTTGATGTCGCCAATTCCTAGTCCGGAATAGAGTCCCTGGATGGATGGCGACGGGAGATTGGTCGAGGACTCGGTCCAACCTCTTTTCCCGTCTCCCAGGTAAACGCGCGGTCCGGGTCCATAGCTAGCTAGTATGTCTACATGCCCATCGGCGTTGAAGTCTGCGGTGTAGACGCGGTTGCTCCATAGTGAGGGCGGGAGGCCTGTCGATTCGCGGGTCCAGTTGCTACCTGTCCCGTCGCCGTAGTAAATGTTGATTCCGCCATCGTCACTCGATCCAGCCAAAATATCCAAATACCCATCGGCGTCGAAGTCTGCGAGTGCGAGGTCTTCTGCACCTAGAAACATTCGTCCTCTACCCTCTGGGATCTCGATGTCGCTGGGGTGCAATTCGCGCGTGACCATTGTCCATGATCCGGTCCCGTCGCCGAGATACACGAAGATGCCTTGGCAATGATCTGCGACGGCGAGATCAAGCAGCCCGTCGCCGTTAATGTCGCCAGTGTCTAAACCCCCTCCGCAAGACCTCCCGCCGTACCCCAGTCCGTTTGAAGATTCTTCCCACTCGCCGTTTCCGTTACCAAGCCACACACGCGGTCCGAATCCTAGTCGAGCTAACGCAGCAACGTCCGCGAAACCGTCGGCGTTGAAGTCTGCGGTGTAGACGCG
>JAJDDZ010000239.1 GCA_029260025.1 Phycisphaerae bacterium
CCTCGGACCCGAGGCCGGCTAGTCGTTAAGAAAACATCGCCGCGTGACGCTTGCGCCGCCGACGGAAAGTAATATGGTCGAACAACAATTACCAGTTGTACAAACCGCGGGCTTGTGCAAGACGTTCCGCGATTTCTGGCGACGTCCGCGTGTCGAAGCGGTCAAAGATCTTAGTATGGAAATTCGCCCAGGCGAAGTCTTTGGACTACTCGGGCCCAACGGGTCAGGAAAGACCACAACGATCAAAATGCTCCTTGGGTTGCTTTATCCGACGCGAGGGCGCATCTCGCTTTTTGGAAAATCGCCATCCGATGTCGCTGTCAAAGCCCGCATCGGATTTCTGCCCGAAGAATCTTATCTCTACCGGTTCCTCGTCGCCCACGAAACGCTTGACTACTACGGACGACTCTTTCGCCTGCCCGCTCGTGTTCGAAAAGAGCGTGCGGACCGCCTTTTGGATATGGTCGGACTTCGGCAAGAGGCAAAGCGACCTATCGGCGAATATAGCAAGGGGATGGCTCGTCGCATCGGACTCGCCCAAGCACTGATGAACGACCCGGAATTTTTGATTCTCGACGAACCAACATCCGGACTCGACCCGATCGGAGCAAGACAGATCAAAGACGTTATCCGCGCACTCGGGAAGAAAGGTAAGACGATCCTTCTGTCGAGTCACATGCTCGCCGATGTAGAGGACGTCTGCGACCGTGTCACGATTCTCTACGGCGGTCAGCAACGCGCCGTTGGAGAAGTTGGCGACCTTTTGCGACAACGCGACATCACCCAGATCACCGCTCCGTCACTTTCGCCCGAAACCCTTGACCAAGTCAAAAAGCTCGTCTCTCGTCTTGAAAAACGTGACATCCTCGAAGTCAGCAACCCACGCGTCAAACTCGAAGATTTCTTCATGAAGATCGTCCAAGAAGCACAGGCAGCCAACATCAAGACATCCGGCGCGCGAAGCGGTGGAGCCGTTCCTGAGTTTCTTGAAAAAGCGACAGCCTCAACGACCGACCAGATTATTGAAAGCTTGGTCGAAGCATCGGCCCACAATACTGAACCTGTCCTCCCCGCGCCCGAGGCGATCGTCGATCCGAGATCCCAGGCTGCCAAGATCGTACTCAACGAGCTTATCAGCGGCAGCCAATCAGAGGAGGAAAGCCCAACACAGGAACCTCATCCCGCGCGGCCGCAACAACCCGCGGCGCCTGCGCCCCAGGTCTCCGCGGATCAAAGTGTCCTCGACGCCCTCATGGGTGGCGACGATGGCGAAAAGCAGAAACCCGCAGATCAAAGCGACAAGTCATGAGCAAGATCTGGGCAATCGCGCGTTTGATGATCGCTGAAGGTCTCCGCATGAAGATCGCGCTGGTCTTTCTCGTGTTGATCGCAGCGGTCGTTGTCGGTCTGCCGTTTTCCAGCAGCAGCGACAGCTCTTTGACCGGAACCGTACAGAGCTTCATGTCGTACGGACTTAGTGCGACCAGTCTGCTTCTCGGCATGCTCACGATCTTCATGTCGCGGTCGCTTTCCGACGAAGTCGTTTCGCAGCAGATCTTCCTGACCATGACCAAGCCCATCGCACGCTGGCAATACGTTCTCGGAAAATGGGTCGGTATGATGGTTTTGAATCTCACGTTCCTTTCTGCGTCCGCGCTAACGATTTACGGGATGGTTCACTATATTAAGGCAACCCACCCGCCGTCAGACGCGCGTTTCGACGAAAAAGAGCTGATAAACGAGGTGCTCGTCGCCCGCCACGCAACGCCCGTCACGCTTCCTGACTTTTCCGATGATGCCGAGCTAGAATTTGAGCACAATGTCGAGCAGGGACGCTACACCAATGTCCCGGATAACTTCAATCTCGAGAACGAAAAGCGAGCCCTGCAAACCAAGCACGAAATGAAATGGCGCGTGGTCGGCCCAAAAAATGGTCGCGTCTTTGAATTCGAAAGAATCCTCTGCGAGCGAGCGCCAGACACCTACGTCCAACTCCGATACAAGTCCGAGGTCACGGGGTATCCCCCCGACGAGATTTTTCGCGCCTATTGGGAATTCGGCGACCCCTATAAGAATGTCCCAGTCTTTACGACCAAGACGCGCCACATCGTGTCGCGTTATCACACGCTCCGCATTCCCACAGCCGCGATCGCCGATGACAACACGCTCCAGGTTCGGTTTTTCAATCAGAATCGCTTTGAAGGCGAAAAACAGTATGGCAATGTTATGGAATTCCGCCGTTCCGACCCGCTGGAAATTTTATTCAGCGTCGGATCGTTCGAGTGGAACTTTGTCCGCCTGCTCTGCCTGATGATGTTTAAGTTGATGTTCCTCGGCGCTTTTTCGCTTCTCTGCGCGACCGTCTTTTCGTTCCCCGTCGCCTGCCTGGCGTCATTCACCGTCTACATTATCGCGGGAATGCGATCGTTTATTACCGAGTCAATGGACCTTGCATCCAACGATTTCTCGAGCATGTTCGAATCCGTCTCGGCTTTCTTTCTCCAGTGCTTCATGCACTTTTACAACCTGCTTCAATGGATCATACCCGATTTTGGTCGATACGACGCCGTCGAGCAATTTGTCAGCGGGCGAAGTGTCGGTCTCGCTTGGGTACTGCAGGGGTTTGGTGACCTGGTCTTGATCAAGACGGTCATCGTCCTGGGACTGGCGATGTTGCTGTTTCATCGCCGCGAAGTTGCGGAGGTCTCGTTCTAGCTCCGAGCAAGAGTTCTTATGTCGCAAACCCTTCAAACAAAGCTTCCAGAACACGTTCTCGCGAGGCGCACAGCGCAACGCAGCGAAGGCATCGTCCGATGGGTCGGACTTAGCTTGTTCGTCATGACTTTGGTCGGGGCAGGTTTCTTGCTTTCGCCGATGAATGTGATCCGCAAAGAAAAGCAGCTCGTCATCGACCCGGAGACCATCGGAAAACTTCCGCCTGACATCGCCCTACTTGGAAAACTAGGAACTTTCCGAGCGCTCGCGATCGACTGGGCTTCTATTCGGGCAGAGCGTCTCAAAGACGAAGGAAAAGTCTACGAAGCGATGCAGCTTCACACGACCGTCTGCATGCTGGCACCCCGTTTTCCCAGCGTCTGGGTCAACGCCTCCTGGAACATGGCCTACAACATTTCCGTCATGCAATACACGCCCGAAGCGAGGTGGCAGTGGGTGCGAAACGGAATCGAAATCCTTCGCGATCAGGGCATCCAATACAACCCAAAAGCAGTCGCACTCTACAAAGAACTCTCATGGACCTATTGGCATAAGATCGGCGACTATCTGGACGACGAACATCTTAACTACAAACGAGCACTCGCCGTCGAGTTTGAACGCGTTCTGGGTGCTCAGCCCATCGCCCTGACCGCCGAGGACTACTTCGCATGGTTTCGCCAGATCGTGGTCGCGCCACGTGACCTGGAAGAGTTACTCAAAGAAAACCAAGTCGTAGCTCAGTTCGCAAAAACCCTCGAAATGCAGGGCCTAACACCCGACGAAACACTTCTCGATTTCGCCGCGCGCCACCTCCGACCAGAGCTGGAAGCCCATCAGCTCATCGAAAACGACGTTGACGTCGAAACCGAGTTCGACCGCCAAATGCGATTGCTTCAAGATGACGAAACCGCAGAAACGCGCGACCTGCTTCTTTCTACCATTCGCTCCAAGGTCTTGCGCGAAACGCACAAACTCGACCTTGACTTTCTCATGGAGCTCATGGTCGACCGATACGGACCCCTCGATCTGCGAAACGCATTTACGCATTCGCTCTACTGGTCAGCCCTGGGAGATCGCGAAACCGCAGGAAATGCCGGGAACAGCAAAGCAGATCAGATCAACAACGCCCGCTTCATCTTCTTCTCACTAAACAACCTCACCACGCGAGGCCGCGTCGCCCTTGACCCCAAATTCGACGATCCATTCGACTCGTACATCGAGCTGTTACCCGATTCAAGACTCGTCCCCTACATCTTCCAGGAGTACATGCGACTAGGAAAAAAACACTTTGGCGACGACCCGCGATACGTCGAAGGAACGCCAGGACCCAACTACCTCAACGGGTTTGTCACCAACATGCACAACTGGATTCAACTGCTATTTTTCGAAGGCGGCGAGGAAAACCGCGACCAGGCGGAGAACCTCTATAGCTGGCTCCGTAGATACAACCCGCATCCGGATGGCCGCGTGCAGGAAATGTACACCCAACCGCTCGAAAACTTCGTCATGAGCGGGCTCAAACCGCAACTGGACACCTACCGCGCCGCGTTCGGAATCATTGGAAGCTTCGTTCGACAAGCGCTGAAGTACTACGCACTTGGCGAAGTGCGTCAGGGGACGACGGCCTTCTTGATGTCGGAGGAATGTTACAAGTTCTGGATGCGCGACACTGAGAATGACGTCAACGATCGTCGCAAGATGGACTCCCCACGCATTCAGTTCCGCGATAATATCGAATCGTTCTTCACAACTATGACATACATGCCGCTTGCCAAGGCACGCCTATGGCGCAACCTACCCCTTGAGGCAAGGCAGCGAACCTACGACCGGATGCTCCCAACGTTCGAAGCGATCTGCAAAGCGCAAGACCCACCCTGGAACTTGCAAAAG
>JAJDDZ010000240.1 GCA_029260025.1 Phycisphaerae bacterium
GCCCAGGAGCTTGATGATCGGGACGGCACCAACAGCCGGTAGCCGGACAGTTCCCGCCGCCACTTGCAACTCTTGCCATGCATCCGTAACGACAATCGCGTCGTCGAAGTCGTCCAAGAAACGGACGGTCGCTGTGCAATCGATGGTATCCCCGACGCAACTCGCCACGCAACCGTGCGTCGCTCCCACTCCATGCTCGCCGCTTAGCCCCTCAGCGAGTATACGACCACCGGTGAAACAAATGATCAACAGAATGATCATTGGGGAGTTACGGGCCCCGTTCACTCCGCTGCGGTATGATGTCCAACTACAACCGTCGTCGTTCATCGATTCCCTCCGTTTTGAATTTGAGTAACATCCAATACTCAATAATCAGCATGGGCTAGCTATCCTCGTAGGCGCAAAAATCCTCGTCACCAAACTCCCAAAGCTGATACAAAAAGTCAGGCATCCGATTCGCCTCCAAATCACAGTTCACGACCGGCGAAAGTCCATCTAGCGCGATCCCCGTGTTCCCCTCCGATGATCGATCCGTGGCTTGGGGTAGTAGTCCGGCATGCTAGTGACATTGATCCGATTACCGGGTACCAGACCCATACCACGACGAGAAACTGGTTCGTCACCGGCGGGAAGAAGCGACAGATTGGGCGATTCGATACGGCCAATAGTTCGAAGTTCAACGCTTGAAACGAGGACCCAGCTACCGACACCTACCCCGGCGTCCATCGTGGCCCCTCCCACGTGCCGAATCGTCGAGGCCTCGACGTCTAGATCGGCCCCCGAAAAGAGAGTGAAGTCCTCGCCTGGAATGACCGAGACAAACTCGAATTGGCGCCGATCGAATTGCAGATCCGCGAAAACGGCAGTCAATCCATGACCATAAGGACCGTTATCTCGCACCCAGATTTCGGCAAACAAATGTTCGCCGGCTCCGATGGATTTCAACTCTGTCGCAATCAAACCATCAAGCACACGCTGGCCAGTAGGATTTGACGTGAGTCGGTAGGCAAGCTCGACACCATCGTCAAGAGTGTCGATATCTGGGGCGATTGATCTTGAGGTGATCGCTTCCGCCAACTCCGATTGGTTCGCCAACGCACAGATTACTGCCCCAGCGCATTCACGACATACCGGATTCCCTGCTATGGAGTCGAGCGCGGCGCAAGTTTCTCGCCACACCCCAGCGAACCATCCTAGATCACCACCCGATACGCATCCGCTACAATCGAAGTCCATTTCTTCGCAGGAGTTGGCTTGCCAACAAGGCTCACTGTCACAGCAGGACCAGCATCCTGCAAACAACCCGAGATCGCCTCCTGCCACCGTGCAATTGTTGTCAAGATCGTAGATGCAGGGACAACCTACGATGTCGGCGGAACAACAGCCATACCGGATTTTAGACTGAGGCACCAATCCCCGGTTATGACCAGAAGACTCAGAGGATGCTGGTGCCATACAGATGTCCGCTCTTCCCAATGCGCTAGCGCGAAACTGCACTTGCGAAACCAGTGCCCACTCGGGTTCGATGCCCACTTCCCCACTCAACTGACTTCCGCCAAGTTCATCTATACGCAGCCCATCGCAGGAACCACTAGTGAAAAGGTCGAACAGACCAGGGTTCGCGAGCGACTCGCAACTGAGATTAGCATCCGAGAATTCCATGTCAGCGTATGTGCTGACTAGGCCGGTATTTGTCGTCCCGGAATCAGTTGCCCAGAACTCTATGTAGAGTGGTTGTCCAATGGCAACGTCTGTTACGCTTGCCGGAAGCGCGACCGCTTGATTTTGAATGCTCGGCGTCTCCACCGCCACGCACTGAAACTCGAAGTCGACAACTGAATCACCCTGACAAGCATCACCAATTCCATCGCCGTTAACGTCCTGCTGGGAGAAGTTTGGCGTTCCGGGACAGTTGTCGCAAGAATCGGATACCCCATCTGCGTCAGAGTCCATAAGTACTCCCATACCGCCAGAAATGGACAAAGTGCGATCGCTCTCGTCGCCAACCAACGTCGAGCATTCTGAGGTGACTTCAATTGAATAGTTACTCCCCGTTTCAATCGAATCGCAGATGGTCCAATGAAACTCGCCAGCCGCCATCGGAACGTTCCCGATGAAAGAATTGAGCCCGCCATCCTTGAGCAGGAAGATATTTACGTTGCCAGCTGGATTCTCCGGCGTCCACCTGATGGTGTGACCGGGCAATCCAACTGACCAATCTACAACACCTACAGGTTCATCGAGAACTAGCGTCGGGACTACGGGTGCAAGGTCGGCCTGAATCGCGAATGCGTTGCTCACCACATCAATACACGGACCGCACCCGCACTGCGATAGCCGAATTGCATAGTCGTCGCCTGACTCAAGAAACCCGCAGACTGTCCAATCAAAGAGTCCCTCGCTCATTGGGACTGAGCCAAGAATTGCCGAGTGCTTACCGTTCTTGCGAAGTTCGATCATAACCTCTCCACGAGCAAATTCTGAGTTCCATGTGACGGGGACCACTTCATCAGCAATGAAAACCGGTGCCACACCACTCAACGGCATATCAAAGCTTAGCTCAGGTCGGGGGAATGAGTCTTGAATCGAGAACGCTGGACTGTCTCCCCTGTTGCTCTCAACGTCAATCGAAATGACAGCGACGGTAAACTGGTCACCAGAACCGACATAATCGCAAACAAGCCAGCTAGCTGTCCCGTTCGCCATCGGAACCACGTCGAGCAGTTCGACAGCGACGCCCGCGTCATGTAATACCACCGCAACGTCGCCACTAGGGTTTGCCACCGACCAACTGATCATTACGACTTTGCCCGGCGACCATGGCCCATCGGCATTAACATCCGTAACTAACGGCGATGGGGTACCAGCACTATTGCTGACTTCAAACCCGTTCGCCGTGCGATCGCTTATACATCCACTACAGCCGCAAAGCGAAAGCTCAACTTGGTAATCATTACCAGCTTCTAGGTAGGAAGGAAGGTCCCAGACCAAGAACCCATCCGTAGGATCGCCGACGCCGATGCGCCCCAAGTCTGCACCATCACGAAAGAGCGTGGCAACAACTTCACCGGAAACGGCGCCAGTCGTCCATTCAATCGCTCTAGACGTACCAGCAGGCCATACATCGGCAGTGACAGGGTGGTTAAGCGTCATTGATGGAGTCGAAGGGGAACCAACTATAGCGAATTCCTCTGAAACTGAGTCTATACATGTGTCCGTGCATTGCGAAATAACAACAGCGTAGTTCGGTCCGGATCGGATATCCTCGCAAAGTGTCCACGAGAACCGGCCAGTTGACATAGGCACAACAGCGAGTCGGTCTTCAACTTCCCCACCCTTGATCAAGTAAATATCCACATCCCCAAGAGGCGCGGTGCTGGTCCAACTGATATCAACAGTTTCACCCCCGATTAGAGGCAGCGCCGAAAATGGATTGAGCTCAATCGTAGGCCGTACCATCGACCCGGTAACCGAAAAGACCCCACCAGTTGATGTGGTGCATGAACCGCAGTTACATAGTGAAACTTCAACAGCGTACGCGTCTGAATATCCTAGGTTCTGCGGGATAGTCCAATGAAAAGCCTGGTCCGCAACAGGTGCCGTGCCAAGAACGCGAAACGACTCACCGTCTCGCTTCAAGGCTATCGCCACGTCCCCTTGAGCGCCAGATCCTGCCGACCATTGGATATCGAGGTCGGACCCAGCAGCAAAACTGCCAGACATCGGACCACCAATAGCAAGCCCAGGAGGAGAGAGGTTGTCAGTTATTGCGAACCGTCCGCTCTGCTGAGAAACACAACTCCCACAATCGCACCTGGTCAGCCTAATACGAAAGTCTCGACCAGAACCTACTCGCTCACATATTTGCCAGGCGGATTCTCCATCAGAAACCGGGGCTTCACCGATCACCTCGACCAACGCACCCGCTCTGAGGAGTTCAATCTGGATGAGGCCGGAGGGATCTGGAGGAACCGACCACCTAATCGTCTGACTATCCGCCGCTGACCATCGATCTCCAGAAATGGGCGAGTCGACTTGGAAACTCCACGCGTCAGTCGCGCCGGTGATGCCGAAAGGGTCTGTACTCATGTCTTCCGCACAAGCACCACAACCGCAAACCGCCAAGCGAATCCTAAAGTCACTCCCTAGACCAAGGGTTGTATTACAAACCGTCCACTCGAAAGAGTGGGCTGTAAGTGGCTCCGTCCCAAGCAGGATAGATTCATCGCCAGATAAGAGCTCAATCTTAACTGCCCCTTCGTCTCCCCCAGTGTGGGACCAAGTGACCTGTTGGACTGACCCGATCGCAACGTCGCCGACTTCGGTATCGAAGCTAGTGAGCGTGGCGATCGGCCTTCCAATAGAGTTCTCGATCGTCAAGTCGACTTCGCTGGAATCAGATTCGCACATTTTCCAGTCGCATTGCCTAAGGCGTATTCTGTATTCATTAGCATTGCCGATCGACTCGCAGGGTGTCCACTCATATGTGCCCACACTAGCGGCCACGCGTGCGATGAATTCGTGTAACGCGCCGTTCTTTGTCAGGTGGATCTCAACGAAGCCGGAAGGTTCGTCACTAGTCCAACCAATCGTAACGGGAACTCCCGCCGAGAGTATCGCAGGCAATGTCGGGTCGGGCTGACTGAGTGAAATCAAGTCGCCCGCCGCGCGCGCTGTCTGGACTGGGCCCATTGCGTCTCTACCCCAAGTTGGCGATTTGGACTCACTTGAAGTCACTGCCACCTCATTCAATGGCGCCGACATGACACCCGACGCCCCAGTTAGAAAAATTGAATAATTGCCGGGTGCAGAGAGATTCTCTTCGTTCCAACCCACAATGTCACTTGGGACGCCGCCACCATCGGGACCGGAGATTTCAGTGAATCGGGCTTGAGAAAAAATTCGTCCAGTTGCACCTTGCGGGTCCGTGTCGAAAGCGCTTACCGCCAATAAATAGGGACCGACGGAAAGCGAAGGGGCGTCCGTCCCGTCCGTTGTTTGCAGGGAAATGGCTGAATGATATGGCCGCTCAAAAACGCTGTCGTCGTTGGCAACAATTCCAGCACCAGAAGCCGACAAAAGCCATAGCTGAGTGTCAAACGTTGCGCCGCCACCTAATCCACCGGAATCGCCGTTCGTGGATGCGCTAAAACCATCGGGATCCGTAATCTGGATTACGTACATATCCACACCTGGGCTCTCGCCGACGAGAGAACCCGTGATAAGCGCGAGGGGCAAGCCATTCGTCGCGACCACCTGGGCTGTCCCTGGCAAATAACCTGCATCGTCAACCTCAGTCCAAACTGGGTGTGATTCAAGGGCCCCCATATCCAACTCGCGGCCAATTACCCGCAACTTTCCATCAGAATCGAAAGGCATGGGTTCCGATAGGTCACCATCACCATCGGCATCGGATATGTCGTCAAGTGCCAAAGCGCGACTGCCCGATTCAAGCGCCGGAGAATTCAATTGCGGCGAGAGGTCTAGGGGCAACAATGATCCTGCTGCAACCATGCCGCCGGATTCGCTCTCAACGGCTGAGTTGATCGGCGTGCGCCCCAAACAATCCTCATCCGCAACCGCACAACAATCATCAGCGAAGCGAGGATGGTCTCCCTTGTTAGAGCCGTCAAGGTAGAGTCCAAACGTGTTCCCGACCTTGGTATCTAGGCCCTGGACCGTGGTAAACCTCACTTGCACATTGGAGCCACCCCCGTCATCAACTTGGTCAAATACCGTGTCTGTGCTAGCACCGCCATCGCCGTTCCCCCACAGTATACTACTCCGGATATCAATCCCGTCTGACACGGCGAGGCTCTGCGACGACAACCCTCCGCCAAGACCTGCCGAGTTCCCGCATGCTGTGGCGCCATTAACAACGACGTGGCCAAATACGGACAACGCTCCCCCCGCCTCGGTGGAAAAGTTGCGATACAGCTGGACGTTGTCTAGAATCGCGTCCCCATCAACGTCGCATCCGCCGCCCGATAGGAAAGAGGTGTTGTCGCGGAAAACCGACCTCGCAATGCGAGGTGGAACTGGATCGCCATCGAAATTCTGGATGGAAAGGCCACCCCCAAACCCCCCTGCCTCGTTTGCGATAAACTCACAAAGCTCGATCTGAGGGTTACCGTTTACGGCGGCGCCATTCACAAGCCGCATACCGCCACCGTCAAAAACTGAGCGATTTCGCCTAAACTTACAGCGGCGGATCGACGGAGACCCAGCAACATAGAGCCCGCCTCCTCGGTTCGGGTCAACGAAAGTTCCACCACTCAAGAGGGATGCATACGCTGTCATCGTTTGAGCAAGTGACCCATTGGCGTTACCACCTTCTATCACGAACCCATCGATTCCAGTTGTTGCCCCAACATCAATTGCAGTCACCACATGTAGACTGTTCTCGCCCAATCCAGAATCGCCTGCATCGTTGCCGCTTAGATCACCACTCAGTACGGTTGGGAAGTCGCGCCAGTCTCTATCTAGCTCGCGACAACTTACCACACCAGCGCAACTTGGATGCTGTGCCCCCTGAAATCCGCCGATCAAATTCACTCCTGGGACTAGATCGAAGGAAACATTTTGGTCTGATGCTGAAGGTCTGTAGGGAGTTTGATTCGCAAAGCCCACTAAGATCTGCTCGACATCATTTGATGGGTCGGCGTCAGAATTGAGAGTTCTCGCATTCGCTAGAGCCGATTGAAGATCCCGAAACGCGTTGTTCCAGTCTGCCCCAGAACTCTTTGGCCCAGTAGCGATACTGTCTACAAAACGTGTGCCATCTTGAACGGATACAAAGATATCCAGAGAGTCCTCGGCTTGATCGTCGGCGACAAAAACTGATATCTTGTGCACGCCAGGGTCAGAGAAAGCGTGCGTGCGTTCAACGAGTTCTTTGTTATTATCATTTACGGTGAAAGCAGTTCGATTTGATGCTCTGGGCATCGCCGTAGAGTTGAGGTCGTCTACCCGAAAAGTGAATTCAAGCGGGTCGTGGACAAATTCACAACGATCCTGCTCGCCACATCGCGCCTTGGCCCCTCTGACACGACCACAATCAGCGACAGTCGAGCACACCTCACCTGACGATTGCCACAATCCGGCGGGGTCATAAGCGAAACAGCTGATTGTAAACGGCTCCCCGACGATAAGGCTCGTCTTTGATACAGAGCAGTGAAGTTCGGGGGCTACATTACGAACCTCAACCAACCTATCGCTTCGAAACCATCGAATCAGGGCGAAAATGTTGCGGAACGAAAAGCTCAAGGCTGGAACAGGACGGGCCACAACGTCCCCAGCCGTAGAAGAATTTCCGTTACAGGAATAAGTACTCCATCGATGAAGTCGAAGCTCACACTGGTCAAGCATCGAATTGTCGGGAAACCGTAATGTCGAGTCTGAAAAATACCCGGGACCGGGACCGCCCGCTCGGTTTGCAAAGTTTGCAACTGCCGTATGTGTGCCGAATGCGTTTACTTGGCCCGTCAACATGAACTTCCCGTTGGTCGTGGACCATTGCCCTTGATTAAGTAACGGACTTCCGGAATTCACCTCAACGGATGCCCTCACATCCGTTGCCTCGAGAATGCAAATCCTTGTGGGATCTTCCGGGCAAGAATCAGGAAGGCGGAAATGAACTCCTTGGTCATTGTTAGTAATGCCTATGCATCGTAGAGGTGGCCCTCCACCACATGAGGTCAAGAAGATGGCAAGGCTGGACACCGAGGAAAACTGAATGAGCCGAATCTTAATGCTAAACATTCAAACCTACTCCTTTGATTTGTTCATCTGATTACGGTTGGGCAATCAACTAAGCTCCCACCCAATAGCGCGAAGAAGCCGTTCGACCCACCATGAGAACTTCCAAGGTCCTAGTACTGGTGGTGCGTCTTTGCATCTCAGGCACGAACTGGGATAATCTCAATAACGAAGGCAATCGACATTACCACCTAGTGCGGTAGGCCTGAAACACAATTAACGCCCACCCCTTGTGACCAAAGAATCGGAATCTTCGAATGCCACGAAGTCATCCAGTAGATACCGACGGCGAAAATCGTATTCCCTCGCTTTCGAAACCAAATTCGGCCGACCCTTTATGAGCTGTCAATCTATTAGAAACGGAATACTATTGTCAAGAGATTTCTTTGCGATTTCAAAGGTCGAGCCACGTCTATGGGAGCTGCAAACCCACTACTACAGGACTTCTGTACTCGGTGGAACCGATCAAATACTTATTTCCAAGCATGATTCAAGGATTTCGAGTGTCATGAGCGTGGTACGAACTGTGAAGTCATGATTCGACAATCAAAGATCTTTTCCGGAAACTAAACCAACAAAGCGCTCGATAACACAACAAGATACTCGATTGATGTCGAAACTACCGGACGCACAGCATCAAGAATCACCAAACGTGCTGTCCCTAGCGTTTATTCCGTACGCCTTGTAAACAAAGGACTTAAGTACTCCTAGACATCGTAGCCCCACACGGCGATCCTACCAGTATAGAGACTTTCTGGAGGATGAAATGAGCTTATTCCGCATCGTTGTGTCTTTGTTCTGCGCGTTCATTCGTACTCGCTCGGAACTCGCACTCGAGAACTTAGCACTACGGCAGCAGCTTGCGATCCTGGAACATAAATCCAAGCGCCCGTGCTTGCGGAAACATGATCGTATCTTCTGGGTTTGCCTCAAGCGGATCTGGCCGAATTGGAGATCTGCGCTTGTAATCGTCCAACCCGACACTGTGGTTCGTTGGCATCAACTAGGCTTCAAGCTGTTCTGGCGACTGAAGTCGCGAGGTAAGTCGGGGCGGCCCAGAATCGAAGCTGAGATTCGACAATTGATACGTCGCATGTCGCGTGAGAATACGGGTTGGGGCGTTCCGCGAATCCAGTCAGAACTCGCGCTGTTGGGGCACGTAGTGTCCGAAGCGACGGTGCGCAAGTACCGAATTCAACATCGGAAACCGCCGTCCCAATCGTGGCGAACATTCCTGGATAATCACTTGACCGACATCGTCGCCATCGACTTCTTCACGGTTCCTACTGCTACTTTCCGAGTGTTGTCCGCCTTTGTCGTGTTGCGTCACGACCGTCGGCGCATTGTTCATTTCAACGTTACGTCGCATCCAACGGCAGCCTGGACGGAGCAGCAAATCGTCGAGGCGTTTCCCGAAGAGACAACGCCACGATTCTTAATTCGTGATCGCGATGGTATCTACGGTAAGTATTTCCACCAGCGCGTCCGCGGTATGGGCATCGAGGAAGTGGTTACCTCGCGTCGTTCGCCGTGGCAAAACCCATATTGCGAACGCGTGATTGGGTCGATTCGTCGAGACTGTTTGAATCACGTGATCGTGCTAAACGAACGCCATCTCAGACGGATTCTCCGCTCGTATCTTGAGTACTATCATGAATCGAGGACTCACTTATCATTGGATCGTAACTCACCTGTAGAACGCCAGGTTGACCCGCCGGAGCGTGGTAGAGTGATCGCGATTCCGCAGGTTGGTGGCCTGCACCATCGTTATTGTCGCGCAGCCTGAACAAAAATCGAGACTTATGAATTGACTCTCGACGGTGATCGTGCGCGCCCGCCTATTGAATCACCGGGATTGATCCTCACTCCAGCCCATCGGTTTACTCTAGGAAGTTCTAGTTTGATAGAAATGTCGTCGATCGTGCCTATCGCAACGCCACGATGGTCTCGGATGGAGTTCTTGCTAGGGACAGGGACTTGACAGACAACCCCAAGTCGTGCACATTGAATACCGTAGATTCATTTTGCATGAGACCATCCGATGATCCGCAGACATCTAACTAGGACCTTGAAGGCCGCGGCACGGGATTTCCCGGTCGTCACGATTACCGGTCCACGCCAGTCGGGCAAGACGACGCTCGTTCAGGCCGCCTTCCCTCGGCATCGCTATGCGACGCTCGAAGATCCAGACGCGCGCGAATTCGCTACGGAAGATCCGCGCGGATTCCTCGACCAGTTTCGGGGTAAGGTCATTCTCGACGAGGTTCAGCGAACGCCTGACATGTTTGCCTACATCCAAGGCATTGTCGATCGGGTTGACCGACCGGGACAATTCATCCTATCCGGCTCACAGAACTTCTTATTATTGCAAAGCGTTAGCCAGTCACTCGCAGGCCGCTGCGCAGTCTTGCATCTATTACCGTTCAGTCGATCGGAGTTGGTTGGCAGACAGACCAAGGATTTGACCCAATCCCTCCGGACACGTCGTAACTCCGTCTCAACTGCGAGAAAAGACCAAACGCTACTCTTCGAGACTCTTTTCGCGGGTGGGTATCCGAGAATCCACGACAAGGGTCTCAAGCCGCAAGACTGGCTGCGAAATTACCACCAAACTTATCTCGAACGCGACGTACGTGACTTGCTTAATGTGGGCGATATCGAAGTGTTCGGGCGATTCGTTATGTTGTGCGCAGGCCGAAGCGGTCAGTTACTTAACGCTTCCTCCTTAGCTTCAGACGTTGGTGTTTCACATAGCACGGTTCGACGGTGGCTGTCAATTCTGGAGGCAAGTTTCATAATCCACTTGCTGCGCCCTCACCATCGGAATTTCAACAAACGATTGGTAAAGTCACCCAAGCTCTATTTCCTCGATACGGGATTACTATGTTACTTGCTGAAAATTAGAGATCCCGATGCGCTCGCATGGCATTCCGCTCGTGGTGCGATCTTCGAAACTTGGGTCATTTCAGAAGCACTAAAAAGCTATTATCATCGAGGAGCGGAACCAGACCTCCACTTCTGGCGCGATTCAGCCGGTCACGAAATTGACCTATTAATCGACGAGGGGGCAACACAGATTCCTATCGAAATTAAGTCAGGTCAGACCATCGCGCGCGACGCCTTTGATGACATCAACTACTGGCGAAACTTGGCGGGCCAACCGGACGATGTTGCAGGCCTTGTTTATGGCGGTGATGCCTCCTACAAGCGGAGTGAAGTGTCTGTGCTTCCTTGGACGAACTGGGCTTGACCGCGCCAAGAATTGGTTAACTACGCGACGTCGAATCTGTAAATCCCAAAGACGGAGCCCCTCCGCTGCCCGAATCGACGCACGGACTATCCGTGAATTGCCCGGCCTCTATCTGGCTCAGGTAGAAACAGCCAGCGGGACCAGGCACAAAACGAGGAGCGTCATCGACATTGCCAGCGGCAAGGCCACCGAACGGAACCGTTCCATCTCCAGGAATGTTGTCTTGGATACAACTGAAAACAACTTCGATCTCACCGGCAGGATCCATCACTACTTGAGCATCGACACCGGTTGCATTCACTGCCCGATTCCCCCAGAAAATGCAATCACTCGCTGTGATGGAGCTGTTCGGCGCACCGGCCACTGCGCCGCCCAACTGCTCCGCCGTATTCTCAGTGAAGGTACAGTTTTCAAAACGTGCTGTACCAAAGACCACGGCACCGCCGCCTCTTGCATGAGCACTGTTCTCGATAAACAGCGAGTTCGCAACTGTCGCGTTACCAAACGCCCCCATGCCGCTACCGAGGATACCGTGATTTGCAATGAAAATACAATTCGTCACAACAACGCTGCTACCAGCGACCTCGAGGCCGCCACCGGCGGACGCGGCTACAGCGTTTCCACCAGTAATCGTAAGTCCGTCGAGAATCACCGGCTGCTGGCCTCCTTCACCGACGACAATTCGCACAACATGAACACTGTTATCGTCGATGTTTGCAAAGCCGTCCGCGTCATCTTCGTTGATGTCACCGCTCAGGATTGCCTGATGTTGAACCGTGTCCCGGAAGTCCGGTGCATCAGGATCCGCAAGTCCGGCATAGCCGCCTGAAAGTGCCAATTCACTTGGCAGTTGAAAGGAAGGGAAAGGTGCCGCCCCGTTTTCCATCATGTGAGGACGGTATGTTCCGCCTGCAATCAAGATCGTCGTACCATTGGTTGAGGCTGCGATAGCGTCTTGAAGATATCTGAAGGCAGTAGACCAGTCTCGCCCGTCGCCGCCGGCTGACGCATCGTCGTCGACATACAGTGTGTTACCGACCGCAATGGACGCTGCATCATCAAGTTCGTACGTGTCAGCGCGCTCATCCGGCGCAGACAGCGCCTCCCCCCGTCCAACAGGTGGCAAACAGCCGTCAGCGGCTCTGGATTCTAAAGAAGTCAATCCAAGGCCAAACGCCACAACGATCACCGCTCGCAGACTGTTCATATCGGCACGCTAGTTGACAGTTGAGTTTCAAACCGCCGTCTCCCCAGAAGGATCGTCGCCGACGTGAAAACCAACAGAGCAAAGGCAACGAGGCCCCATGTAGATGCGGCAGGAATCGGTACGGTTTGAAGTTGAATCGTGACGTTTCCCGCGCTGTCGTCGATCAAACACTCGAATCCAGGGGGACAGTCAACAGAGGCGAACGAGCCGGATTGGCTGCCAGACATGACGATCGGAAAGACGTCATTCTGACTTGGCGCAAACCCGTTAACGACGGTGACAATAAGCGACCCGTCCAACACGACCGATCCGGATACGTCAAGTTGATCAAAGTCATCTCCTGCGCCGACACCACCTATCTCGATGTTGAGTACGCCATCAGCGTGCTGCGTGTAGTCGCCGATAATCGTCAGTCGACCCGGCGAAGTGCCGGGACTAGCCGATCCACTTGTAACGACGTTCCCGGTGATTGTGCCCGAACCACTGAGCGATCCACGGTTGTCGATATTCCCAGTCACTGTTCCATCGACGTACAGCGCGCCGTCAACACATATCCGAACCTCTCCAGGATTCACGGTCGTCGCACAGGTTCCAACGGTCATGTGTCCAGAGTCGCTCACATCGAGGACTCCAGGCGGAGCGACCCAAACAGTTTCGCCCACTACGACACTACCGCCAAGTGCAGCTGTCAAGAAGCCAGGGTTCTGTCCGCCCCATCCGGAACCGACCCAGATGTACTGTGAGGCATTCCAAACTGATCCTGTTCCAGTCACGACGGCCTCACCTCTTGACGTTGTTCCGTCGGGACCGTCTCCAATGACTGCCTCGTTGCAACTGACATATCCACCAGCTTCGACGGTGATTGTTCCGTCTCCGTCAGTCGGGATGTGCCACGTTCCGCCGACGGTGATCCAGGTAAGCTGTTCCCATCGTGAGCCCGCTCCGCTCACAGTCACACTACCAACAGAACTCGGGTCGGGAGCGATCTGAGATCCTTGTAGCATCGCATCAATCAACCCCTGATCGGTCACAGTAACAGTTCCCGTATCCACAATGAGCGTTGAATTGAGTGCAGACCCCGAACCATCAACCTGGATCGCGCCCGATCCTCCATTCGTACCGATGAACAAGGCTTGGCCCGACGGAGGAACAGTAACGCTGCCACCGTTTAGGATCTCCAAGCTACCAGTTCCCGTCTGTCCCAAGTGTCCACCACCGATCTCCGCCAATACAGAGACTTGCCAATGCGAATCGGTGCCAGCCACAATCATCGTACCGGCCGCGCCGGTACGAACGCCGATGCGACCGAATTCACTAGTCATAGATCCATTCTCAAGCGCCAAGGTGGCATCTCCCGGCAACCCAGTCTCTGAAATGATGTCACCGACAACGACTTCGGACGCGACCGTATAACTCCCAACTAGCGGAGCAGGACATGTGCCACAAGACAGGCAGAGATTTCCGAAATCGAAAGTCCAGCTTTCGTTTTCGAGAACGAGACGATCAGTGTTGGCCGTTCCACCCGTTCGGTTTACTTCACTGCAATTTGCAACGTCGAGGCAGGCATTTCCAAAGTGAATTGTGCGCGGCAAGCCCGGACTGCCAGCATCCTGGCCCGATCCGAGAATCGCCGTATCTGCGCCACCCGGCACGACAAATCCTAGCCAGTTGTCCTCATGGAAGAACGATGCGCTAGAAGGAGGTGCCAACATGCATCCATTTTGGTAGCCTACCCAGAACACATCGTCTGCCCAAGCTGCGCCCACTTGAGTAGCTAAAAATACCAACAGCCAGATTCTCGGCGTTTGCACGATCGAATTCGTTCGCTTCACAATAATCCCTCCAATTCTAGGAAGTGAGGTGTCATCAGTGGCGGCGAAGCCCCTTATGTCTTTCCTGGTGCAGGACCAGCAAAACGACCTGCCCCCTTCAATGTCTTACTGGTACGCTTTCTGATATTCTGCGGAATCGAAAGACCAGCGTCCCAGACACAAGCATGAGCATGCAGAAGCACACCATGCCCCAATCTGAGACTGCTGGAATGGTGCTTCCCTCAGAGTAGCCCAAACTCAGACCCAGAGCCCCGGCACACGATGAAAATTCGGAGGCGGCGAACGGCAGGGGCGATCCGGGGCCGTCGTACACACGTACAGCGGACTCAACGTTGTCGCTCCGCCGCGATTCGCACAGTCCAACGAACGCGCCGGTACTGCCGACATCCCAACTGAGGCCAACGTATATTCGCTGGGTTCCCGCGGGCACCTGCCATCCATTGAAGCGTGCCCAGAATTCCCAGATCGGATAGGCCACCGTCCCGTGCGGGTAAAATGCGGTTTCTGTGTAGCTGCCGGCGTACGCGGGAAGCGGAATTGTTACATCAGGTTCGCCAGCGGGTTCCGAAAGATAGACGTTCATCGTGACGTCGGTCAATGACCGAGGGTCCGGGGCGCCGCCGCCATCGACAGCCACAATCGCAGCACGGACGAAGTTTATCGTCTCGCCACCCGCAACGTTGATCGGCTGGACTCGGTGTTCGGCGCCGCTAACGGTCCACGAGGATGTATCGGCTGCAGCTTCGACCGTTGCCCCGATTCCGTTGAAGATGAACAGAGTCTCATCGACAACAACTGGAGAGCAGAAATCTGTTTGTTCATAATTCAAGGCCTCGATCGCATCGATGTCAGACCCATCGCATCCACCGTCAGGATCGTCGACTTCCAAAACGTCAACAATGCGAACGTAGCGAACCGCCGTCAGACC
>JAJDDZ010000025.1 GCA_029260025.1 Phycisphaerae bacterium
TCTACTCGCTGGTGAGTCACTACGTGTTGGACGAGGGCAAGATCGTCGTCGCGCACGCGGGGATGAAGGGGGAGATGCAAGGGCGTGGCTCAGGGAAGGTGCGTGAGTTCGCACTCTACGGCGAGACGACCGGTGAGACCGACGAGTTCGGCCTGCCGATCCGCTATGACTGGGCATCGGAATATCGCGGACGCGCGTCGGTCGTCTATGGCCACACGCCGGTGCCGGAATCGGAATGGCTCAACCGCACGATCAACATCGACACCGGCTGCGTCTTTGGCGGCAAACTCACGGCGCTCCGATACCCGGAGCGTGAACTGGTCTCGGTGCCGTCCGCAAGAGTCTACTGCGAGCCGTCGAAACCGTTTTTGGTTGATGACACCACCGACTCGGTACTGACGGCACAGCAGGAGCATGACGACCTGCTCGACATCAGCGATGTGACGGGCAAGCGAATCATCACGACCCGCCTGCGCAACAGCGTGACGATCCGCGAGGAGAACAGCATCGCCGCGCTTGAGGTGATGAGCCGGTTCGCGGTCAACCCGAAATGGCTGATCTACCTGCCGCCCACGATGTCGCCGAGCGAAACATCCACGGAACCGGGCTTGTTGGAGCATCCCGCTGAAGCGTTTGCCTATTTTCGACGCCAACGCATCGACAAGGTGATCTGCGAAGAGAAACACATGGGGTCGCGTGCCGTCGTCATCGTATGCCGTGATGAAGATGTGGCACGAGAGCGTTTCGGCGTAATCGATGAAGGAATCGGCACCTGTTACACACGAACTGGACGGCGGTTCTTTAACGACGATGCGGTCGAGGCCGAATTCTTGCAACGGATTGGTGCTGCCATCGAGCGAGCGGGGCTGTGGCAGGAGTTCGACACCGATTGGCTCTGCCTGGATTGCGAGCTGATGCCGTGGTCAGCCAAGGCTCAAGAGCTGCTTCGCACTCAGTATGCTGCCGTCGGCGCGGCTGCTCGCGCTGCCGTTCCCGATGTCGTAGACGCCCTCGCCATCACGGCAGAACGCGGCTGCGAGCTGAACGGGTTGCTCGAACGCTATCGTGCAAAGGGCGATTGCTCATCAAAGTTCGTGGACGCATACCGACAATACTGCTGGCCGGTTTCGTCCGTCTCCGACTTGAAGCTCGCACCGTTCCATATCCTCGCCAGCGAAGGCGCGGTTCATGCGGACAAGGACCACACCTGGCACATGGAGACGCTTGCCCGGTTGTGCGCCGCCGATGAGGAACTGTTGTTGGCGACGGTGAACAAGCTCGTTGATCTCACCGACCCGCAAAGCGAACAGGACGGCTGCCAATGGTGGTCAGAACTAACCGGACGTGGTGGCGAAGGGATGGTCATCAAACCGCTGACCTTCATCGGCAAGGGAAAGAACGGTCTCGCTCAGCCGGCGTTGAAGTGTCGCGGGCGGGAATACCTGCGAATCATCTACGGCGCTGAATATACCGCCGACGAGCATCTCGACAGACTTCGCAAGCGTTCGGTCAGTGCGAAACGCTCGCTCGCGCTGCGCGAGTTCGCCCTAGGCATGGAAAGTCTCGAACGCTTCGTCCGGCGAGAACCGCTTCGCCGCGTTCACGAGTGCGTCTTCGGCGTCCTAGCGCTCGAAAGCGAACCGGTCGATCCAAGGCAGTAGGGGGGCATCTAATGACACAACACATTATCAGCGTCCTTAGGCGACCCGATGGGCTCTTCGCGCTGATGAGCTCGCGCCAAGATGCATTTGCTGAGCCTGAGCGCATCGCGCCGGATACAGAGAAGAATACAGAGCTGGCTGGCGGCATCTCGTATGTCGAACAACTCATCCCTCTAGCAGATGTCCCCTCGAAGATGCTCGGATATCGCCAGGTGCTCCTCGATTCATGGAGACAGCTCGCCAATGTCGAGAAACTCGACGGCGATGTGCTGGCGCTCATTTTTCACGTTTTAACAAACAGTGTGCCCGATTCAGACGCCCATATCAAGGATGTTCCACCTCTCATACTCGGCGAAAAGCCAACGTCGCCGAAGGCTAGTGCGGCGCACCCGCGGGCATTCCGTGGAACGAAACACAAGCCTCCGAAAAAACCAAAGCTCCAGCCACTTGATCTCCGCCCCCACTTATGCGTTCCCGAAAATGGGCGTCGGTTATTGTCCGTACTTGGGCTGCATCTTGATGTGGCGCTCGATCATGTAGCGAAGGTGGCATCGTATCATGACGTCCTCCGTTCTAGCGGGCCAAGCGTTCTGCGGCCTTTCGGGCAGTGTTGGCGTTCGGACGCATCACCCAAGATCGCCGGTCTGCCACCCGTCTTTCGCCGCCATTTCCTTTGGTGGTTGCGCGGCTCCCCATGGACTCTGATCGCCAAGATACTTTCTTCCTATTGGGCGCTTGATCTGGAGCAGAACAAACCGCTGCAGAGGTGCGTTGGCCGTTTACTTTCGATGTCCTACCCAACGCCGACGGTGGCTAAGTGGTTGGCGATTGTCGCGCGGATGCCAGTCCTGAGACGAGCCTATTTCACGGAGCTATTGATTGAGTCTTCAGCATACTGGCATGACCCTGACGAGCGTACTGCAAGCACCCTTATTCAGTCAGATGCGCTCAGTGATGACGCGATATATTCCTGCCGCATGTTCTACGCCCTGGAAACCGTTCGCGCAGACAAGGACTTGGAGTACGCGATTGACGGATTCGTCCTTGGCAATAGGTATGGTGTCGATCCGTGGCGTGTACCCATCACGTCGCGGCGCGGAGTTGGTAGTGCTGTGGAGCGTGTCATGTCGCACCTGCAGAGCTGCGAGGATTCTTGGGCGAGTGACGGCTTCGCTCTAACTCTCTGGCATGCGTGCGGAATCCTGCCCGGGCTTACCAAGTTGCTAGACACTTTGGCTTGGGATCGTGTTGACCCAGACTGCGCTTACGCACTGGTCAGGCTCCTCCTCTCCGCAGTTGACTACGAGTCCGACTGTTCGGGATCCGAGGTAGGCCATTCTGTGCGCATGTGGCAGTTCTTACGGGAAACCGCGCCGAGAATGCTTAGTGTCATCGAATCCACGCCTATTGAGTACCGCCAGAAGTGGATCAAGCACCTCGACGAGTTGCTGTGGTGCTGGGAAGATGTTGACTCGCTGAACGTCGCTTTGAACTCTTATCTCCCAATCATGCAGCGGCTGTGCGCTCCCCCTTTCAAGACGGGTGGCCACGCACACGCACCGCTCTCCGAACTGGCCGTGCTGGCAGTGAAAAAGCCGGAGCTGTGGCAAGAAATTCAAAGTGCACAAGACGCTTCTTTCAAGAAAATCGAGGCGGCTGCCGCGAGAGAGAACGATTCGTCTCTCATTCACAAGGGACTTCGTGCGTTGGTCGATGATCAGGCTCTGCTAGTAGCACGAGGCTTCGCCCAATGTCCGGGCAACTTGTTCAAGGCGGCAAAGACGCTAGGCGTTCTCTCCGGGCCTCTACGACGGGAGTTGGTCATGAAATTTTCTTCGCATCTGCTTCAGACGGAGAAACGGGCGGATATGGATATATGCCAACTAGTCGACCTCATCGACAGCCAGTTCCCTGCAGAAGCCCAAAATGTAGTCGCACGGCGACTGCGGGAGCATGTGCAGGGCGTAAAGACTTTACGCAACAACCAAATCGAGCGTCACCGGTCCCGGTTATTGGAAGACAAGTGGTCGGCCTTGTTGCTCAACAAATTGCACAATCTGGTACTGGGGCAACTCGGGCAGAGTCTACCGCCAGCAGGAAACACATCTTCTGCACGACATGCACTCATGGTTCACGCCTCCGCAGAGGAGAACCGACGGTCACTCAGGCGACTCCTGACGGCCTACTTCGGTGGGCATGTGCGGTACGCTGACGAACATCCCGCGAATCGAGCTTGGATGTCCAGGCATCCGAAGATTGACGAGAAGTTTTGGCGGAAGGGAATCCGTCTTCGGCGTGAAATTGTCGAGATTGGGTCGATTGTGTTGACCCTTGAAACTGACGTATTGGAGGTCCTGCGGCTTGGAACTTACGTTGGAAGCTGCCTCGGCGTTGGCGGAGGTTTTGTTTACTCGGCTGCAAGTATCGCCTTGGATATCAATAAGCACGTCGTGTATGCCAGGAACCAGAGTGGCTCAGTCATTGCTCGGCAACTACTTGCTATATCCGAGGATGACAAACTCGTGTGCTACTCGGTCTACCCTGAAAGTACCGCGCGGGAACTCCGAGAGATCTTTCGCGACTACGACCTGGAGACGGCGCAGACCCTCGGAATCGAAGTATACACATCAGGTCCGAGTGACGACGGAAGTGAAGGTGAAGTAGCGACGATACTTTCACAGGAATTCTGGGACGACGGGGCCTGGGATCTCAATCTTGAAGGCGATGAAGCTCACACGGTAGAGGACGACTGAGACAGCTGGCGACAAGAAACACAAGGCACTTGGGGAGAGCTGTGGTGCGGAAGGAAGTCCGGTGTTGTGTGTGAACTGTGCGGCGTGACGACTCGGGTCGGTGGTTCGCCCGAACCAGATCGGGAAGCCTCGACTATCTCGCCTACCAGACGGCAGACCGCGGCGCCGGCGAGCCTCAGCTCACACGGCTGGGGATCCACCGCAACCGCTCGCCGTTGCTTGAGGTACCTAGCCCCGTGATCCACATTCCGGGCAGTACTTGCCCTGTCGCCAAAGCGCAGCGTCACAAACGGAGCAGCGCGTTACAGCGGTGGCGCAAACTACTGTTGCGGGAACGAGGAGTAAAATCACGACAATCACGGTGAGTGCTGTGCCAGTAGCATACTCCGCGCAAACGTACTGCGCCCAATGCACCGCACCGATGGCTTGCAGCCAGTCAGCCACCGCACCGACATTGGCTAGAAGTGCCACGGCACCAAGAACGACGATGATACTCAATTTGCGATTCACGATTAACATCATGCTCGACCTCCTGCTTCAATGATATCACACAAACTGCTTCCGTGCGGAAAGGGAGGATGAGAATTCAAAAAAAATACAACCCCTCAAGCGCGAAACTACCAAGCTAGCGTGAAATTACGCAGACAGCACCGACGGCCAGGTAGCTGGCATGATCGTCACATCGGACCAAACCCAGGCGGCATCGCCTGTCCGAATGGATCCATCTGATGTGTCATCATCGGATTCGGAACCGCAAATTGATCAAGGTGCATCATCTCGTCCTCGACGATCTGCTCAAGCTGTGCGTCGTTTGTCGAACCAAACGCTTCGTGCAGCGCGTCCTGTTGGGTGACTGATTCCAGTCCTGCGGCCGGTTCGTTCCAGCCGCCGTATGTCGGTGTTTCGGGCGGACTCGGAAAGTAATCTTGTTGTGGGGCGTCGAACGCTGTATCCGCCAACTGCATCGCCTCTGCTGCGGCTTCCAGGTGGTTGGTCATCTCAGAAATCGCAGCGGACCACTCGTCATTTGCCGACGGCGCCTGAAAGTACTGACTTGTGAGTGCATCGATTTCATTGCCGGCATTTACCGAGGCCGTGTAGTCCTGCATCGCTTCCACATGAAGTTCAAGTTCTGGCAGCGAAAGGCGTCCATCATGTTCTGGGTTAAACAAATTAGCAATTTCGGACGGGGCATTTCGATTGACACGGTCGCTTTCGTTATTCACGAACTCTCGTAGCATCCAAGCAACTAGATCATGGTCTACCTCGGGTATCCCCATACCCAGAAGTGAAGGGTGGGACGAATGGCCGAAAGCAGGCTGGTTCCCGCCTATTGCAGTCGGCGAATCTTGATTGAACGCATGAGCGGCGTCATATCGCGACTCGGCGAGTTTGTAGGCTATTGAACCCGGATCGTACGCCGAGGAAAAAACAATGGCATCATACAGTGTGTTGATCGCGTGCTGTGCTTTGTGCCCGGTTGTCATTGTGTCTGAAACGTCGTTGGCGTTTCTGGATCCTGCGGACCGCCTAGTTTTCAGACGCGAGTATTCGCGGTCGTGCCGTGATTGAACTAGCCGGCGCGGTTCGTATAAAGCCATCGCTGTTCTCCTCGTTCGGGGATTCCTAGTTCCGCTATCCAATCTTGCGCGGACACCTCATCAAGCATAGAGCAGATTGGTTTCTAGACTATGGCGCAGCGATGACGTGGTGAAGCTGACGCTAGCTTGGGGTGCAACCTAAAGGCGACAACGAAGACAATAAGCGAACCTCGCAAGTAATAGCCGTCCATATTTTGATTAAGCGAAAGATCGTTACTTCGATCTGAGCTGCACCGTTGGTATTGCTGGCTTCCTACTTCTACCGGTAACAAGCGTTCCTCCAACCCTTCGACACTCGTTTGGCCGCATCTGAACTTGTTGGCCGTTCGATTTTTCTGAACAGACGATCACTCCGTTCTTCGCTGTGTACTGAATTGCATTTGGCGAGTCGGGATCGGTGCGCCTGCGGATTGAAGCATTACTTCCAAGTTCAATAGGATCGTCTCCCAGATTGATGGCGATGCGTTGTGCGGAGGGATAAGTCAGCTCAAGATAATACTCCCGTAAGATGCTCTCCGTTACAGCGATCATTCCTCCTGTGAGGGCGCCAAACGCCATCGAACCGATCAAACGGGTCTGTGTTTCGCCGAATGTGTCTGCTGTGAACATCAGAAGTAGCCGCAAAAGGGGGAGCAGATGAGTAACACGG
>JAJDDZ010000241.1 GCA_029260025.1 Phycisphaerae bacterium
CACGACACCTGCACGGCGTGCACCCACGGAACCGCAACCCGAGCATGTTCAGGTACAACCAACTCCGCTTCCCGCGCCGGCGGCGAATCGGACGAGGCGGTGGCTATATGCGGAGCGGTTTGTTACTGGGACGACGGACGGGTTTGTCGAGGGTGATTTCAGCGCCAAACGCAACCGACTCATCATCAAAACGAACAAAGTCACGCGATTCGCGGTCGATACTCGCCACGTCGGAATCAACTGGGACAAGCTCGTCGTGATCAGAATCAACGGGCACAATAGCGAGCTACGGCGGCGCGATGATCCGGTCCTTCACTTTGCCCTCGACAAGAACAAACAGTGGGTCGTCCAGGAGTAGCGCTTCGCACCTTATTTCGCGGCCAATTCTTGGGCTTCGATGATCTTTGCGTTGATGCGTTCTCGCTGGTGTGGCTGCAATTGCTGGAAGGTTTCCCAGTCTGGTCTTTGGTCGTCGAGTGCGATGGCGCGGCGGTAGGATTCGACAGCTTCCCTTGCGAGTCCGGGGCGATTTACCAATTGAGCGGATTCGAGTTGTGCGTTCGCTAGAGCAACGACGTCTGCAGGGCTTTGGGGATACAATTCTAAGACTTGGTTCGCCGCCTCGACCGCCTCGTTGTATCGCGTAGAGCTTTTGCTTTCGCGGGCTTGGAGCAGCGAGAGACGCAAATGCTGTCGCCGGAGTTGGATGCTCTTGGGGTCGCGCTGGATAGCTTGATTGAGCGAGCTTTCTGCCTGGCGAAGAGCGCTACTTCTAAGAGCTTCGATCGATGCGACGCCCATCATCCATCGAGCACGATCCGCAAGCGGGGTCGGATCGATCGGATCGAAGATCGCAGCCAGCTCGCAGTGGTCCGCGGCGGGGTGTTTTGAGATATTGTCGGAGATAATCGTAGCGGATGCGGTGCGCGAAAGTTGCAGGTGATGATCCGCGTTGGCCACCGGCACGAGCGTCGAGAATCCGACGGCAATCAGCGCGAGTGATCCGCCGAAAACAGGGGTCCAACGAGCGAACCATCCGACGGTGTCTCGTTTCATAATCTCACGCGGCGCGCGGGTAGCGATCGGAATAGCTAGTAGAACGAAGAACGTGTAGGCGCTGCCGGGGACGAACATCGCGAAATTGACTAGCTCGTGAAGCAAGAAGGCGAACAATCCAATGGAAACGAACGATTCCCAACCCAGACGTTGATCGCGCGACGCGGTTTGATTCAGCGACCAGAATGTGGCAGCGACCCCGAAGAAACCGATGAGCCAAGCGATTCCCGTCGTCATCGTCTGGTAATAAACCCAATTCGCGTTGTCGCTGCCGAGCAGAGCGATCCGCCCCGCGGTGACCGTTGCCAGTCCGCCGATCGCCCAAGGAAGAACTCGGCGAAGAGTGAGGGAATGATCTTCGCCAAGTGGTTCGACTTTTTCTTCTTTTTCATCATCTGTTTTTCGCGATAAGACGCAGGTGACGCCGACGCACATCAGAAGAACGCCCGCCAGTCCGGGCAGACCCCAGTCGCTCGCAACCTGAACGAGTAGATTGTGCGGGTTGGCGACTTCTTCCGAGCTTTCGATCGACTTGTAGGCGAGATAGTTCCGCCCAAAGTTTTCCCGCCCTACTCCAGTTATGGGATGATCCGCAATCATCTCCGCCGACGCGGTCCAGTATTGCCAACGGAAGTTGAGCGACCCGCCCGGCAATGTGCCGTGGTAGGTTCCGTGTCCCACGACCGCAACGACGCCGATCGCAAAACCGATCCACCCGAGGGCGAAGGCCTTTCGCCGATTCGTTGTGATCCATCGATGCGAGACCCACATCGCAGCTAATAACAAAACGCCAGTGCCAAGCGATACGAATCCGCCGAGGCTCTTTGTGAGTGCTATTGCAACAAGCATCGCAGCCCCGAAAATTGAAATCGCGATCGGGGTTACGACATCAGCGCCACTCTTCACGCGTCGCCACAGATCGACCGCAGCGCCAAGCGCGACCAGAAAACAGAGAACCAGGTAAGACGACGCGACGTTGCTGTGCGGGAAAAACCCCTGCGCTTCGTCAGCCCGGATACGGTGCTCGAAAAGAATCACGCTGGGCGAATCGAGCGAGACACCTCGATTTTGCCAAAAAGCCTCCTTGCCAGCGAGGTACTGCTCCCACATGCTTTCCAGACCCGAAATCTGGTAGTCGAAAATCTGCCAGACTTGCACGCAGGCAGACGCCAAGACGAACATGACGACGAGCTGTCTCCGCCAGCGCGATTGAAGCAGCTGAGCGAGCGTGATCGTTGCGATAGGTAAGCAGACCCAGTCGATCGTCGCGTTAAGGGCGAGACGACTATTGCTAGCAAAAAAACACGACGCAACGCCAGCCACCATGACCACGAGCGTTCCCAGCTCAAGCCCTGTCCATCGATAGCGGCGGTCTTTGCGGATGGCTCGTCCCCACGCGCACAGAATCGTAGCGACCAGAATCAAAACGTCGAAGATCACCGTAGTAAGCGGCGAGGGGTCGGCGATTCCGGTCACACCCATACCGAACCCGCTCGCGCCAGAGTCGTACCGCTCGGAAATGATCGGGCGGAGGGCTGCGAGCGCGATGAGCAGGAAGAAGGACAGGTTTTCGAGGATTTTCGCGGGCATTGCCTTCTATACGTTCCAGAACGAGGATCGGACGACGTTTCGCTCGCCCACTTGGAACTGGTCGGCGATACGCGTAGACTTACGCCATCGAACCGCGAGCAACTTCACCTAAAAAGGGTCACCGGTGAGCAAGGGCGTACCATCTTATCTTAAGGCACTCGGGCGGGAGAGTCTGCCCGAGACGATCGAGGCTGACGGGCGGTGCTTCGCTCAGCGGCGGGTGTTTAAGAACGATTTTTTCGCCGTGACCGCCTTGTACGAGTGCGAGGGGGAAAAAGTCCTTGTCAAAGTGCAGCGGCAGGCGAGCTTCTTGCTTTTTCCGATGCAGTGGGTCGGGCGAATCCTCGCTAACCGCGAATGGGCGATGCTGGACCGCGTACAGGACGTACCCGGGATTCCGAAATTGATCGCACGATGGGGACCGACCGGGATGGTGCGCGAATTCGTCGAGGGCAATCCCTTGAAGAAAGGGGAGCGCGTCCCAGATGATTTTCACAGACAACTTTGGGCGATGATCGACACGATTCACTCTCGGGACATGGCCTACGTCGATCTGGAGAAATGCGAAAACGTGCTGCTTGGTGACGACGGGCGACCCTATCTGTTTGATTTTCAAATTGCCTGGTACGTACCAAGACGCCTCGGCGGAGAGCTTTGGCCACTTCGCAAAATGCGGGCGTGGTTTCAAAACGGCGACCGCTACCACCTTCTGAAACTGCAGCGGCGGACGCGGCGCGATCAGCTGACGCCTGAACAACTGGCAGCCTCTTACAAGAAACCCTGGTATGTACATATTCACCGCTGGGTTACAATGCCATTCACGCGCGTGCGACGTGCGATCTTAGATAGAATCGACCCGCGACGCGGCGATAGTGAACGCGGCAGGGTCGTTGAAGACACCGTGACCGGAGACCATTCGTCATGACATTGACCGAAGACGATCATGCAATCATCGAGGCATTTCGCAGCTACGTTGAAGACTCCGTCGGGATGGATGAGCGATACGGAGAGTCGGGTCGATGCGACCTGGAAGATGGCACCACCCTGGCTACTCGATTCGAGGCGGCACCCGGGTGCTGGTTTGAATTTGCCCTTCGCCCAGGAATCCCGCAGATTCGCGTCGGTTTCGTAACGAACGATCGCTGGAAAAGCGAGGAAATCGAACAATCCATTCAAGACTCCGGCGACACCATGGGCGAGTTCGTTGGGATCGGAATGGAAGAAGCGGGACTCGACTGGGAAGAACCGCCGGTTGAACACTACCGAGAGGCTGCGGAGTTCTTCTACTTTGCGACCCCCCTACCGATCGAAGATTTCATGGACCTCGAGAAAGAAGAGACGCGCAATAAGGTGCTTCGGATGTTGGAGGGATACCTGATCGCGTTTGGGCCTGCCCTTGAGGGGGAAGAGGAATAGACGCGGAGACAATTCCCCGCGTGACTGCTTCTGTTTTTGATTTGGAGAGAACCTATGGCGAAGTCACCTGAAGAAATGGCAGCCACGATGATCGCGAATCTTGTCGATAAAACTGGCAAGACCCTTACCCAGTGGCTGAAAATTACCAAAGCATCGAAGCTGACAAAGCACGGCGAATTGACCAAACTTCTCAAGACGGATTATGAAATCACACACGGGTTCGCGAACCTCATCGCCCACAAGACACTCGAGGCGCAAGGAGGCGGGCCAGCGGATAAGGACTCGCTGGTCGATCAGCAATACGCCGGAGCAAAGGGTGGGTTACGTCCGATTCACGACGCAATCGTCGAGGCGGTTAAGAGGTTTGGAAAAGACGTCGAGATCGCACCGAAGAAGGCCTACGTCAGCCTCAGGCGAAACAAACAGTTCGCAATTATTCAGCCATCAACGAAAACCCGCGTTGACGTCGGATTCAACCTCAAAGGAAAAGCACCGACCAAGCGCCTGGAAAAATCAGGCAGCTTCAACGCAATGGTGAGTCACCGTGTGCGTTTGTCCAGCTTGAAAGAGGTAGATAAGGAACTCATAGGATGGCTGAAAGACGCCCACAAAGAATCATAGATGTTCGCGGGATCGTGAGAATACCGCCAATCAAGAACGACCCAAGCCCACCCCAAACTGGAACCGACTTGCTGGCGGATGCAGAGTTAGTTCCCCATGGCAGCCGTGACTCCCGCCCCCAGTAGGGACGGGAGGTCTTTCGGGTTTCCGTACTTCTCTAACTCTCCCTATCGCCCATTTTCGCGCGTCGTCGCATTCTTGCTCGTCGGGGTCGATGACCGCAAACTCAGGTCTATCGGTTGCCGGTCAAGCTCCCCGATGATTCCGATCAGTTCCCCCGGCGGCCTGATGATGTCGTTTCGGATCGTAGCACGCTGCATGCCTTGGCCGGTTAACGTATGACCGCCCGCTGCTCGTTCGAGGGCTACTCCGCTGAACGATAGTAGCTTGTTCGTCACGCCCAACAGCGCCGCGGACAGCTGATACCGACCGCAACTCTGTGCGTCTACCACTCCGTCGATGCGAGCTTTTCCCTTATCGGATTGCAGGGTCTGCAAGAGGAAATGATTCGGTGCGTCGTAGTCACTCAGAAGCGTTTGGTCCCAACAAGTGATACATCGCTTGGTTCCAGAAAAACGATTCTCGCTCATGTTCCAGATGTCGAACTTTGCGCTCGTGGTAAAGGGGTAGTCCGCGTTGGAACGGAAGTCTTGATCCACAGGATGCAGCGTAAGGTCCGTATCGACTTGGACCGACGCGAGGGAACCGGACACAGCGTCCGACCCAGAAGGAACGAAACTCATCAATAGCTTGTCAAACGCGACGTCGTATTGGAACGTGTCCAAATCCATCTGGCCAGGGATCACGGTTGCTTCGCAGCACGTTCCGTTGGCATCAAACTCGATGCAATCCAGAGGACGCTCGCCTTGAGCAAGACAAGTCGTCTGGGCTGCGTAGGCGTTGTATTCCCAAGCAGAGGCGTCGCCGTAGTGAACGATCGTTCCGCTACCACTCAGGTGGTTCCAGCGAATCTCCTCGCCAGCGTTATCGACCGCCCAAGCGTAAACATAGCCACGAAGTACACGTTGCCCATCGGGGCCTTCAACATCAGGTCGACCCGGACGCTCACCTGGGTCGAGAATGCCAAAGGGCTGACACCCAAGGGGGGAGCCCGAGGACATCGACATGTACAGGGGCTGATTCGCGGTCAGGAGCGTCTGGCAATCGACGTTGTTCCAACCTGGCTCGCCTTCTGCGACCATCTGCGGTGGATTGCCAGCGAAGATAGCCTCACGTGGGTCGTCACCATTGGCGAAGTAGAACTGCACGAAGACGTCGTCTTCGTAGTCATTGGCGATTTCGAGAACCGTATCTTGGATCAAATTCCCTGCGGCGTCCCACTTTAGCTCGACGTTGGAGAACATCAGCAGGCTGCCCTTCTTGGTGGTTTCGATGCGGTGGGCGGGGTTGATCGTGATCGTGGATGAACAATTCGACGTGTTGCCGCAGTCATCCGTCGCGGTCCACTCAACCGTCGTCGTGCTGTCATAGGGGAACCCGCATTCGAAACCGTTTTCAGCGGAATCGTCAACAATCGCGACATCCGTATCGCAGTTGTCGGTGGCTGTCGTGCTGTCCAGCCAGTCTTGTACGTCGGTATTACAGAGCTTATCGCCGCGATCCAGCGTGATCGGGTCGGGACAGGTGATGACGGGTTCTATGTTGTCGTTAACATCGGCCGTCGCTACGGATTGCACGGCCGAGTTTCCACAGCAATCGGTTGCATTAACCTCTATCCTGATCGTCGCGGGGCAACTCGTCAGGTCGGATACCAGGACGCTGCCGGTGACTTCGACTCGCTTGCCGCCGTCTTGTGAGACGTTTGCGACCGACAGGTTGCTCAGCGTTGCATTGTTGGTCGGATTCGTCACGGCGACCGAAACAGCGATGGGATCGACGCAGCAATTGTCGGTGATCGTGGCGGTAAACGGAAGTACGTATTCGCACTCGTCATCGACGAGTCCGCCAACCGCGTCGGAAACGATCGTTGGATTGGAATCATCATAGACGTTCACATTTGATTCGCAGACGGCCGTTTCTCCGTAACAATCCGTAACGGTGAGTGTGGCCGTACAATCTAACGGGCAAGAAGGATGCCCAGAATCGACGGTGAGGACTGGAGACACGAGGCTGTCGTCGTCAAAGGAACCACCGGGGCAGTCCGTCGTCCACTTGTACGCCAAGATGTCAGCGTCGTTGGGATCTGATGCACCGCTGCCGTTTAGCTGAATGCTAGTTCGAGACCCGGTGCACTCCACGCTATATGGTCCGTTGTCTTGGCAAGAAGGTCCATCATTATCGCCGTTAATTATGATGGGATTGGAGGCAATACCGTTGACGACGACAGATAGCTCGCTCTCGCCGGCCTCCATTCCTGCGGGTGCATCGAACAGCGTCGAAACGATCTCCGTGCTGCCAAGCGTTTGAACACCCATTCGGCTGTGGTCGTGAGTCCGTGCGTAGAAGATGTGTCCCGTGCCGATATTTTTGATTCGCACGAGTGGGTAGTTCGTCGACATGGCGGCGTCATCACCATACGTCGCGCCTTCAGAGAGGCCATTGAAAAGTGTACCTGAGAGTGAATATGTTTCTCCGGCAACAACTTCGCCAACGCATCCTGTAATCACTGGGCGCCATGCTTCCTGGGGAGCTCCGCCGTTTGAGTAAACCATGACCTCTTGGGTCGCGTTTTGGTTATAGGCGACGAGGAGCACCTTGCCGGTCGGAAGCAGAAGCATTCGCCCTTGGTAAGACGTGTAGCTCGCGGAGTTCGGCGTGTTGGCGACCGAAGAGAGCGTGTTCGTCGCGTAGTCGAGCTCAAAGAAGTTACTCGGACTATTGAAAACGCCACAAGGCGCTGGATTAGAATTACAGTTTAGGTTGGTCACTGGGCTAGCCATGACCAGAACGTTACCATTCGGAAGAAGCGATGCCGGGCCGTCCGCAACAGCGAAGGAATACGTCTGCCCCCCAACGAGCGGAAAGTCCATCGCAGTGGTGTTGGACCAAGTTCCGTTGTTTGTGTCGTATAGTGCGTTCTGTCCCAACGATGTCGAGCCGAAGTAAATCAGCGTTCCGTCTGGGCGCAATACACCCGGTCCAATCTCACGCGAGTTCGTATTTGTTCCGGTATCGGCGAGGTTCACGGGCATTGCCTGACTGGTCCAGTTGTTCGTAACGGGATCATAGATTTCAGACTGACTCTGGATGCGAGCATCAACAGTAAGTACCGTACCGTCCGGCAGGATGTTCCAGTTTTCTTCGTTATTGCTATCTGCTTTGCCTGTAGGGCTAGTTGCGGTGAACGTGAGTGTCGCTTGATTGAAAGTAGCGACAGCCGTGCTGCCAATACTGCGAGCCAGAAGTAGCGTCCCGTCGTCAAGAACAATGCCCTGCGCGTCGCCGATTGTGCCAGCACCCCAAGGGACCGACAACTGCGATGACCAGGTATCCGTCACCGGGTCATACATGAAACCGATATCGCTCCATGTTTGTCCGTTCGTATTGTACTCACCGCCAACAACGACGACTTGACCGTCAGCCATCACGGATGAGAGGAAGTACAGCGGGGCGTAAACGCATGGTGCACATCCACCGTTGAGCGTACTGGTGTCGGTACCGTTGGGCATGGTGGCTGTCGCGGACCAGGTTCCGTTGACATAGCTACCGTTAATGTCGGGCGTCAATAGGTGCCAAGCATTGCTCGAATACTGATGACACATGACCTGACCGTTGGTCAGCTGAACACAAGTGTCCAAGAAAGCCGGAGGAGCATTCGTCAAGGCTGTCCACTGGGCATTCGCGATGGTCGCCGAACCGAAGAGAGCGGAAAATGCAATCCCAATCGTGGTAGTGAAACTAGAATGTCGCCTTCGCATCTGGTGCCCTCCCAAGCTAACCAAGTCTAACCGTCTTTTCCAATTTGCCGGATAATCAGAGTATGAGAATACCCAAACTAGCAACTTCATTCAAGCTATATTTGTTTTTTTCTCACGGGAACTGTGAAAGAAGAGAATCTGTCACTAGCCCATTGGGTGTCGCCAGAGGCGATGACAGCCGTGCTTTACGGCAGAGTTTACTTTCGCCGACCAAGACGTCGCGGGTCTCTGAGTGAGTGGCGCCGGGACGGCGAGAGCAGCATCAACGTTTGCCCGGCGCGAAAGCGTTCTCCAAGTGCTCGACGGTTGGATCTTGGCCCGGTGGCCAGGTGATGAAGATGACGTCGAAACGGGCGGGACGATCGGTCAGCCGCTTTTTGGACAGAAAAAACTTCGCTGCCCTTGCGATACGGGCTTGCTGCTTGGGACTGACGGGCAATTTATCGACGTGAATGTCTTTGGTACGCGTCTTGACCTCGACGAAAGCGATAACGCCATCGCGAGACGCTATCAAGTCGATCTGGCCTGCATCGCAACGAAAATCCTTCACCAGCACCCGATACCTGTTTCGCTTGAGAA
>JAJDDZ010000242.1 GCA_029260025.1 Phycisphaerae bacterium
GCCCACGAATTGTTCAAAACGCAATCCTTCTTTCAACGAGTGAAGCCAAACGCAGAAAAACGGATTCATCCAATCAATCTCAGCCACGACCCGATCGCCGGGAGTTTTTAGGCATCTTTTGCATTTTCATTAACTTTGCGAATGGAAGCCGACCGTATTTCCTTCCGTATCTTCAATCATCCCGATCCATCCCCAGTTCGGGATTTCGGTTCTTGGCAAGGTGACTTTCCCGCCTGCCGCTCCGACTCCACCGAGAACATCATCCAAGATACCCTCTGCGTTCAAATAGATTCGCGTTCCCTCGGACCCCGGCTTCAAATTTGGGTCAGCGTTGATCGCGCCAGCGATACCGTCTGTGGGAGAAAAGAAAAAAGCTATCTGGTTTCCACCCGGATCTTTATCGCACATCATCTCGATATCCAGAATTGTGCTATAGAACTTCACCGCGCGATCAAATTTAGCACATGGGATCGAGAACCAGTTAATCATCGTTTTCATAGGTCATTCCTCTCATGTTTAGAAATCCAACAAAGTGTCGTTATTCAATGTCCATCAACGTATTCTTTCTCGCTTGAGCGCCTACGTCGGGTTGCTCTACTCTGTGAACGCGTTCATTAACACGCCACAACTCCTCAGCTTGCCCTTATCCCCTCGACTTGCGAAGGAACCCCTCCAAACAATCCCAGTTACTGTTCCAGCCCGCTCGGTGTTCGTCGCAGCCATCGGTGGTTGGGAAACCCTCGTGCCTAAGCGACAACTCCGTGGCTTCGCCGCGCTCGATGAACTCCAAGGTGACGAGCGTTTCGGTCTCGATTAGCCCCATCTCGCGCCAGCGATCCCCCGCGCCGCTCCCTTCCCATATATGCGTGTAGACCAAACGCGCGGGTTCCACGATTTCGCGATACTCCCCGCGCGTATACATCAGGTCGCCGCCATCGTCGGCTTGCATTCCGAAGCGATACGCGCCCCCGACTCGAAAATCCATTTCTACGTGCGGCGTGTGCCAACCCTTGGGCGCCCACCACGCCCCGACGGCCTGCTCGTCGGAAAATGCGCGAAAGACGACGTCGCGATGCCATTGAAATTTGCGGCGGAACTCAAGCACGTGGCGTTTCTCTTCGGTCATTTTTTCTTTCCTTCAGTGGATTCGATGTAGGCGTCCAGCTTGTCGAACTGCTCGTTCCAGAGCTTCTCGTACGTCTTGGTCCAGTCGTGCATTTTTCTTAGCTCCTTGGCGTTTACTCGATATAGTCGTTGCCGGCCTGCCTTTCGGACCGACACCAGTCTGGTCTCCTTCAGAAGGCGAAGGTGCTTCGAGACGGAAGGCTGTCGAAAACCGAGTGTATCAACCAGCGCGGTAACACCCCGCTCGCCAGCCGCGAGTAAGTCCAAGATCGCCCGCCGACGGGGGTCTGCTACCGCAACGTAAACGTCATCGTGAGGGCTGAGAACCACCATGTATCCCAACATATGCCAAATATGGAATATGTCAAGAAGGCTGAACAGAAAATTTGAATAGATTTTCAAAAAATGAGGCGATATTTCTTGATTGTTTGTTCAGAAATGATATACTTGGCGTATGCCACGCGGTCGACCAAGAGAATTTGACGAGAAACAAGCGCTGGAAGCAGCCATGCAGGTCTTCTGGCGTAAGGGTTACGAAGGATCGTCCTGCGAAGACTTGTTGTCTGCGATGGGCCTGAATTCCGGGAGCATGTACGCGGCTTTCGGTGATAAGCAAGCTCTGTATGACCAAGCGTTTGACCTCTACTGCGACACCGTTTTCTGTAATGGGCTTGAAATACTGGACGGGCCGGGAACACCGCTGGAAAACGTGAGGGCGCTTCTGAACTGCATGGGCGACCATATGTCGTCGGGCGAATGCAAAGGCTGCTTCGTGGGTAACACGCTCATCGAATTCGCAGCGAACAACAAGGGTGTAGCCGAAATGGCACGTCGCGCGATGAAGCGATTTCAAGATGCGGTGGAAAAGAAACTGAAGGCAGCGCGAAAGACTGGCGAGCTGTCGAGTCATCTGCACCCAAAGGACCTGGCCGCGTTTATTATTAACACTGCGCAGGGATTGAATGTGATGTCTAAGGCTGGCGCAGACGAAAAGACGATTCGTGGCGTCGTGAAGACGGCGTTGTTTCTGCTCGGTTGACGCATGTTTTTTTGACGATTTGTTGAATACGCACTCAATAACGGCACGTAGGTATTGAGCAATATGTTCAGGGTTTGACATAGTAGATTTGCCGCGTTGTGTGGTGAATATGGAGAGCAGGGGGGCGGACGAGTGTTCGCTTCCACTAAGGAAAAAGGAGACCGGTATGAAGATCAAGGATTTTATCAGAGCGGGCCTCGATGCAAGTAAGAACCTTACGTTCGCGCTGATCGACGACATGAAGGACGAAGCGCTGACGCAACCGACATCTAAGGGCGGGAATCACCCGCTTTGGGTTTTGGGACACCTTGCTTACTCCGAGGCCAACATCGTTAGTCACATCATCGGCGGCGAGGAGAATCCGTTGATCGGATGGAAAGCAATGTTCGGCGGCGGTGGCGAGCCAGTGGCCGACGCGACGAAGTATCTTCCGTGGGACGAAGTACGCCAGGAATTCGACACCGTCCGCGCGCGAACCATGAACCTCTTGGAAGGGCTGTCTGACGAAGACCTGGACCAGCCCAGTAAGAACTGCCCGCCAGGACGCGAGCCGATGATGGGCACGGTCGGAGCGTGTTTTCTCGTGCTAACGCTTCATCCAATGATGCATCGTGGTCAAGTGGCCGACTCTCGTCGCATGGCAGATCGTAAACCTTTGTTTGCATAAAGAGGCCACGAAAAATCGGAGACTGAACGTTGAAGAACCAGAACCTTGAACGCCGCAAGCTGCGCTTCGACGATTGGAAAGACGTGATTTCTGACGTCGAAGTGCTCAAGACCAACGGATACGACCGCGCCAAGCGAGGAAACCTTAGTCTCGGGCAGATTTGCAATCACCTTGCGGTGGTTATGGAAGGTGCGCTGGACGGTTTTCCATCGGCCATGCCGTGGGCTGTGAGGACCCTGCTTCGATTCTTCTTCCTCCAGTCGATGATGCAGCATAAACAAGTTGGTCTGCGGTTCCCGTCTCCTCCGTTCGCTCGCCAGACTGCTCCGGTGGACGACGAGAAGGGCATCGAGCGCCTGCGGACTGCGGCCGCGCGCTTTGACGCGCCGAGCGCGACATACGTCATGCACATGGCTTTTGGAAACCTGACGCCGGAGCAGTGGAAGCATCAGCAGCTTTGGCACTGTGAGCATCATCTGAGTTATCTTGTCCCACGAGAGGCAGAATGTGCGGTTTGATCCTTTCTGGCTGCATGGTTCATCAGAAAGAAGTCCAGGATGAAGCGCATCCAAACTTCAAACAGAGGAATACGATTTATGTCTATACGATTTTTAACAGTGCTTCCCGTCTTCAACGAGGCTGGGCACATTGATCGAGTGCTCGATGCCGTCGCGGAATATGCTCTGGACGTGCTGGTCGTGGACGACGGCTCAATCGATGCAACCGGTCCTATGTTGGATGCTCGCAGTGACGTTGTGGTTGTGCGACACGAAGAGAACCGCGGATACGGCGCTGCGTTACGCACTGGGTTCGCATACGCGGTTGACCAAGGGTACGATCTCGTGGTTACGATCGACTGCGATGGGCAGCACGAACCTCAACGGATTCCGCAGTTCGTTTCCGCCGCAAAAGACGTCGACATCGTATCAGGCAGCCGATACATGCGAACATTCTCAGGCGACGCATCGCCCCCGAAAGATCGCCGCAAGATCAATCGACTTATCACCACGGAGTTGAACGAGCTGCTAGGTCTTACTTTGACGGACGCCTTTTGCGGGTTCAAAGCCTACCGCGTTCCCTCGATCGCGCGATTGCGGCTGACCGAAGACGGTTACGCCATGCCTCTGGAACTTTGGGTTCAAGCAGCCCACAACGATTTGCGCATTCGAGAACTTCCGGTTCCGCGCATCTACCTTGATGAGAAGCGTTCCTTCGGTGGCGCGCTGGACGACCCATACCGGCGTCTTCGCCATTACAGAGAGGTAATGAAAAGGAGCGTTGAGACAGCTGACTTTGGTCTTAACAAGGGTCGGGCGGTCGCGACACCGCCGTCGGCCAGGGCGCTTGCCTGTAGCCGAGCATGCGCATGAGGTGAAACTATGACGAATATGAAAACTCCACATCCCGCGAATCGCCTCGGACTTGATTACGCGACCGAGGCTACCAGTCTGCCACAGCACGATTTTCCGATCATCGACGTACATACTCACGTCTGCGGCGATAAGGCAGCCGTCGTCTACAAGCGTGCGGCAGAGCTATATGGGGTCGGCTTGACCTATTCGATGACGCCGCCAGAAGAGATGGATGCCGTTCGAGCCGTACTCGGTGAAGCTGTGCGTTTCATCGCGATCCCGGATTATCGAAACCTGACGTCGCTCGATCAATTGGGAACGGAGTACTCGCGTCGGATCGAGCATCTCTACGGTCAAGGCGTGCGTATCGCAAAGTTTTGGTCGGCGCCGCGTGCTCGCGACATGGAGGCGAAATCCGGGGTACCCGGCGCGATGCGTCTGGACGCGCCGCCTATTCTCGAATCGATGGGTACCGCCGCCGGATTGGGTATGGTGATTATGGTTCACATCGGCGATCCTGACACATGGTTCGCGAGCAAGTACACCGATGCCGGGCGTTACGGGACCAAGCCCGAGCAGTACGTACCGCTCGAAGCGGTCTTGGAGCGATTCGACGTGCCATTCATCGCCGCACACATGGGCGGCTGGCCGGAGGATCTCGACTTTCTCTCGGGCCTTCTCTCACGGCATCCCAAACTTCACCTCGACACCAGCGCGACCAAGTGGATGGTCCGCGAACTGAGCAAGCACTCCCGCGAGAAGCTCGTCGAATTCTTGGATAAATGGCGCGGGCGAATACTGTTCGGCTCCGACATTGTGACCAGCGACGATCATCTGTCAGCAGAGGTTGAGGGAGCCACGGAACTTAGCCCAATGCAACGCCACGAAAGAGCGTTTGACCTGTACGCTTCACGCTACTGGGCGCTGCGCACAATGCTCGAAACGGATTACGCGGGCGAGTCGCCCATCGCCGACCCGGACTTAATGATGTTAGACGCGCAGCGATACGACGCCATGTCTGCACCGCGACTCGAAGGAAAGGGATTGTCGGTGTCTCTGCTGAAAACGTTGATGCATGATGCAGCGAAGAGCCTGCTGCAACCACTTGAGGGATGAAAATGGACCTGCCAAACGGATACCACGAAACATCCATACAGCCGGAGATCAACGAGTGGTATGATTTGACGCGTATGAACCGCGAGAGTGCGGATGCCACATTGACAATCATGTCGCCGGATGCAAAGCAACGCTTGCGGGAGAGTGTGGTCCAAGCCGCACGACATTTCACCGAAGCTCTGGATGATCGCGTGTGCGAAGAAGCGTGGCGACCCCCACGTGATCGCAAGACCAAGGAGGACAAAGACTCGCTTTCGCATGCCACACCGATCATCATGACCGGTCACCAACCGACGGTTTTTCATCCGGGGATCGCGTTCAAATACGAACTCACCGCTCGATTTGCCAAATCAATCGGAGCGATTGCGATCGCTGTGATAATCGATACTGACTCGGGCGATGGCGGCGAAATGAACTTTCCCGTTACCGTGGCGGATGAACTGCGTCAGGAGAGAGTTTCGCTGGGTGACGGTACGGGACTCTTTCTCTCGCAACAACTTGCAGATGAACCGACGATCCGTCGACTCGGAGCGCAAGCGAGTGAGTCACTTCGTGAGCTTGGGTTCGCAGCCGAGGGCGACAGCGTTGTCGAAGCGATTGACCGATACGCACGGCTTCCGGGATGTTCGATCGTCGAGGCCAATGCGATGGTGCGACGCTCATTCGGTGTGGCCACCGAGTGTCTAGAAATACCTCTTTCAACTATCCTCACTTTACCCCTAAGTCAATCTTTTTTCGCCGCAATTTTCGCAGATGCCCCGCGGTTCAAGGAAGTCTACAACGATACGTTGAGTGCACATCGCGCCAGTCGTAAGATTCGCAATCGCGCGAATCCGTTTCCCGACTTACGAGATTACGATGAGGGGGTCGAGCTTCCATTCTGGGTGATCAATCTAACAAGCGGTGAACGCGCTCCGTTGTTCGTCGAACAAGTCGGCGAACGACTGCGCCTATCGACTCGATATGGGTTATTGTGCGAGACTCCGCGTGCCGATATTGCTGCCTATGCAGCGTGCATTGGCGGGGCGCATCTTATCGCGCCGCGCGGACCGATCATCACCGCCCTGCTCCGCCTTGCGCTGAGTGACTTATTCGTGCATGGGACGGGCGGTGGGAAGTACGACCGATTTACTGACGAGTTCATCCGGGCGTACTGGTCCATTGAGGCCCCAGGTTTCACCGTGGCCAGCGCGACTCGGTATCTCTTTGAGCAGCATCGCCAGGAAGCCCGCCAGCTAAAGAAACTTCAGCGTGAACTACGAGAGATGATATCGCACACCCAACGATATTTGGATAATGGTCGCTTTTCCTCGGATGTTGAGCTGGAACTCCGCAACATGGTTTCGGAGCGGACGCCACTGATCGAGTCGCTTATCCAAGCCAAACGACTCCGACAACCCGTCGCCGATATCGCACGCCACATCAAGCAACTTGACCGCGGAATCGAGTCAGTCGTCCGCCGATCGTTCACAACTTGTATCGTGCGTCTTCAAGAACTCACTCCGGACCGGCTCCGTGCATACGACATGCGCGAGCATCCGTACATCTTCTTTCCGACGATGCTAGGACCTTCACGAGAGATTGAGTTCGCTAGAACTGTCTGATGGTGAATTTGCACGAGGCCCACCGTTTGTCGCAAGAATCTAATCATCAGGTTGTGACTTCGTGGTGCACGGTTGCGCAAGGCATCAATGCGGGTACGCGATGAGATAGAACCGTGTACAGCCATACAGAAGGCTACTCACTGGCCTCCGGAGGTGACGTCATCCAACTACAATAACGCGCGGGCGATACGATACGGCGGGGCGAGGGCCACCAAAATATCATTACGCCACACTCTTCCCATGATGAAATTGAAGCAACAAAGCCTGAAACCTCCGTACATCAATTTGCAGCGCAGACAACACTATTCGCGCAGACAATCGTACGCCGTTCGTTATTCAGGTTGAACCGGGCGCCGTTCGAGCAGCGTCTCTCGGGGACCTCTTTAACGAAAAGCGCACCGATCCCGTGCCCGGTAGAGGGCGCCGCATCCGAGGAACATAGT
>JAJDDZ010000243.1 GCA_029260025.1 Phycisphaerae bacterium
TCGAGGTGGACGAAGACGTGTGCAAGGTAAGCGCTGTGGGTATCGGAATGCGAACCCACTCCGGAATCGCTTCAACGATGTTCGAAGCACTTTCAAACGCGAACATCAATATCGAAAACATCTCCACGAGCGAGATCGTTCTGAGCTGCATCGTACGACAGGACGATGGCCCCGAGGCGCTTCGACGACTTCATACAGCGTTTGGACTAGACGCTGACAGCAACTCTGGCGAGACGGCGTGATGCGACTTGGTCGAAAGCGGCGTCCCCTCCCTTCGACGATCACGGTTTCGCGGCGATGGCGTAAACATTGGGCAACGACCCTGGTCCTCGCTTTGATTGCGATCGCAGTTATCTTTGACCGCGCGGAGCGTTTACCGACATCTCCTGAGTCGTCCGGGTCGACAACTGGAACGGACAGACCCCGCTACCACGATAAGACTTTTCGCGTCGTGAAGGTCGTCGATGGCGACACTTTTGACCTCGACATCCCCGACAATGACAAACCGACGACGCGGATCCGCCTGTGGGGAGTGGACACGCCCGAAGTCGATGGGAGTCCGGCGGGCGAAATGTATTTCGGCCCCGAAGCCTCGAAATACGCGAAGGAAACGCTTTCTGGTAAGAACGTGCACATCGTTCTTGCACCGAAGAAGACTCGCGGGAAGTATGGGCGGCTACTTGCCTACGCCATGCTTGATCGCGGTGGCGAAATGTTTAACGAGCTTCTCTTGAAAAAGGGTTTCGCCTACGCGGACCGCCGATTTCCGCACGTCTACCGTGAGCAGTTTGAAGCCATCGAGAAAAGGGCCCGCCGCGACCGGGTAGGTCTTTGGGCCAACGTCTCGGTCGAGCAAATGCCCAAATGGCGACAGAAGTTCGAGAAGAAACCTTGACAGAGACTGCCCCCGAGGCACCCGGACATACCATTTTCGTAAACGGACTGCGACACAACTATGACTGCTGTGCATCGATCTCGTCGAGATACGCCTGGAACTCGCCAGTCTTATATGAAACAAAGCAGAAAGCGTGGTGCAGCGCGAGGTATTCAATATCCGTCTTGTCGTCCTCGGCTTCGTGTCGAAGTTCGTTCAGCTTGGCTAGAATCGGTTCCGCTTTCATGGGCTCTCCTAATTGTTAGTGAGCCGAGCATGATACGTTGCTTGGTGCGCGAGGCAAGACGCTTGCGTCCGACAAGCGCTGCGGTTTAGCTAAACCCCAGCGTGCGCAGCAGCTGGCGAAGCGACCCGGTCCATCAGGCGGATCAGCGCGCCAACGTCGAACGGTTTGGCGAGGAAACCGGCGAAACCCAGGTCCATGAGTGCGTGGCCTTCATCGTCACTGATACCTGTGGCGATTCCGATGAGAGCTGTCGTTTCAAGGTCGGCGTTAGAGCGGAAGAATTGCGTCATGCTCTCGGGTGTTACGTCGGATAGTGAAATATCGACGATTACCGCGTGCGGTTTCGAGTCGGCAGCAGCGGCTCCTGCTTCGAGGGCTGTCGTGCAAACAAGAACCTCATACCGACCCTCGGCGACTAGAGCTTCTTGAAGCAATTCGGCGAAGTCGCGATCGGTGTCTAGAATGACGACTCGCTGACCGCCTGCATCCAGGCCGTTGAGCGGCATACCGTGAGCACGCATGAACCTCACTAACTCGCCGATCGGAATGCGGCGGTCCTTGCTGCCAGGGATTCGGTATCCGCGGAGCTCGCCAGAGTCAAACCACTTCGATACCGTCCGAGGGGCGACGCTACAGAGGCGGGCCACGTCACCGGTTGTCAGTACTGTTTTCTGTTCTTCCATTTGTGTAACCCTCGACGGAACCATGCCATACCAGTGCAGGAAATCCCTGCGCGCAGGTTCATCGGCGGGAAAGGCGGAGAACTGGATCAAACGGAACAACCGCGCAGAACGTATACGAGCGAACGTCCGGTAAGGGAACCAGCACTGATGCGAAAACGTGCGGTTCTACTTGCCGGGTATGGTCAAGACCTGACCGACCTTGAGGCGAGACGGATCGTTACCGACGGCTCGCTTATTGGCCTGGAAGAGTTCGTCCCAACGCGAGGCGTCGCCGAGTATCTCTTCGGCGATCTTATAGAAGCTGTCGCCAGAGCGAACGGTGTAGGTCTTCGGTCTTGTAGCTGGGGACCGGGCCGGCTTTACTTCCTCGGCGTCCGGAGTCGTCTTTCCGATTTCCCCCTTCGCCGAAAGCGCCGGAACGCGAACCGTAACTCCGACCTGCATTCTCGCGGGATTGATGTTCGGATTCGCCTTCATCAAGAACTCGACATGCTTCGCAGATCCGTAGTAAGCTTGAGCGAGCGTCGCAAAGGTATCGCCTGGCTGAACGCGATGGAGATCGACCGCTGGCTCATTTTCTAGCTTGACCTTCTCGCGAGTCGCCGCCAAGAGACCAGGGGGCGTTGGCGTTCCAGACTTTTCTGCGAGATTGCTTACCGCACGACCCTGAGAACCGGATTGTCGACTATTCAGATCCTTGGGGGTCGCTCTGGCTGGGTTTTGGCTCGCATTTGCCATTGGCTGAGACTTCCTCGCGGCAGAATTGCGTTGTTGAGTACTTTTTCCACGCGCGGTTCGCGCCGGATCGCCCAAAGATGCCCCGGAAACGGGAAGATTACTTTTTTTGGTACCCCCGGCGGAATGACGAGTCGATTTTTTTGGAATAGCCCTTGGTTGGGTCGGCACTTTGGATTTGGCGCCGTTGTTGTTGCGTGCCGTGCGGTTTTTCTTCGCAGAAGTCGCCGACTTTTTGCCAGCGGACGTCTCTTGAGGATTACTCGCGAGCTTGGTCGGCGTGCCTTGGTCGGTTGCGGGTTTGACGTCGCCCGCAAGAGGGATCGCCTCAGTGCCGCCGCGTGGATAAACAAAGTACCCACCGAGCGTGAGCACAATCACCATCGAGAAAAAAACGCCGAGCCTCACATCCGTGCGCATCGCGACCTCCCTGGACGGTTCAACCGTCATGCCTTGGCGCTCAATTCGATCCGTTCGCTAAAGTGAATTCAGAAAACCGAAAGGGTACTCGCCAGCAATCGCTACTTGCGATCGTAACAAGTCCGCTATCACTTCCATGCAACAACAAACTTCACCGCACCACAACAAAGTGTAAACCATCGCGCACGCAGGGTCAAGGATTAAGTAGCGCTCACGCGCAAGTTTACACGGCCTGTGAATTTCCAAGGAACGGGCAAGTCGTGCTTTCGCCGCGCTCGCACAAAAGAGCGGCGCCGCCTCGGAACAAGACGACGCCGCATCGGTTTTTCACATGGCAGTCACGTCATTTCCATGAGCATGACCGACATCGCTACGCAGTTTGAAGCTGACCCGCCTGCTTCTGCGGACTTCCGATCCGCATCCACTGGCGAGCGAAGACAACGGCGATCAAGACAACGATCACGATTCGCGCCGTCCCATCAACCCCCATAGCCACCAACCCGATAGCCCCAAGCCCAACAATCCCCAGGAAGACTCGCGAGAGGAGCTTTGGTTGAAAGACAAGCGGGGAGGCAATCGCGATCGTGCTGTAGGTACCAGTCACGATTCCGATCATCAAAGCGAAACTAAACGCATGAACGCCGCGACCACCAAACACATAAAGTACAAACACCACGAAGAACGACGTCAGCGAAGTCAGCACCGTTCTCGCCATCGATTGGTTGATACTGTTATTGATGATGTTCGCGTTGAGCGACCCGATCTTTCCGCGGTTCTCACGGATACGGTCAAGAATAACGATCGTATCGTTCATGCTATAACCGATGACCGTCAAGATCGCCGCGACAAGCGACAGATCGACCTTGAAATCTTCTAGTAATAGCAGTTTCCCGACCCAAGTGTTGAAGACGTAATGACTAATCCCCAAGAGTCCAAGCGTGATGATCACGTCGTGAACAAGCGCGACGATAACCGCAAACCCGAAGTCCTTGTTACCAAATCGCATCCAGATATAGAACGCAATCGCAGTCAACGCGAGTACCATCGCAAAAAGCGCCTTGTTACGAGCTTGACCGGCGACCTGTGGAGCGAATTGGATCACCTTGGAGAGTGACTTTTCCGATCCCAACGCCCCCTCGACCTGCGCAAGAACACTACCGGCGACCGACTGTGCCCACTGCAACTCGTCATCATCATAAAGCAGCGACTCATCCACAGAACAGACCGCGAATCGCTTGTAGCCTTTCGTGCCGTCGGAAGTCATGACTTCATCCCCAAGCGGGAAGACCTCCGACTCGCGCGAACGAAACTGTTCGAACTCAGGCTGCAACCCGACCTCGCGGATACGTGCGCGAATCGTATCAACGCTGACCGCCTGTTCTGTCTCGTCAAGGGTAACATCGATCGCGACCCCGCCCCGGAAATCCAGAATGCTCGTCTGAGCTGAGGTATCCAGTACGTCAGCGAGGTACCGGTCTTCGTTTTCAATCACGAAGTACGGCTCGCGCGTTACCAGGTCGTCCACGGCCGCCGTAAAGTGCAGCGAACGCTCGACCGACAACTTATCACCCAAGACCGCAAGAAGAGCAGCCTGTACCAACGGGCGATCGGTCTCAACGGTCACGACTTCAAACGACGCGGGAGCGTCTTTGCTGGCACCGATATCTCCGACGGTTTGAATGCGAGCGCCACGAAGACGTTGCGAAGCACCAGCCACATGCTCAGATGCCTCAGCTACTTTTTTCTTGAAATCGTCGGGGCTTGAGATCCCAGCCTTGCAGACGAAAGTCGCCGTCGCGCCCTCAGCAGTCGCGCCGCCCTTCTCCAAGTTCGACTCAAGCGTGGCCTGCATCAACACATTGAGGTCACTACCGGTCAAACCATCAGCCGTAACCGTATACACCTGTGAGGAATCGCCAACCGCGGATGATACCGTTGCGTTCTTAAGGGCCTCTGAGGCATCGCTCAACCAACTCGCCGACGAAGTCACGTCTGCGCTGTCGCCTGTGACCGCATGACGTACGTCCTCATCCGACATCGTAACGCCGGGCTTCAGGTCGATTTGAACGCTCGTACCGCCCAGAAACTCAATCCCAAAGAGTGCTTCGGGGTTCGTTTTCGCCGTATAGATGAAGCTCCCGCCACCGAGCACGCACAAAGCGATCGAAATGGGCATGAACTTGTGTCGGAGGCTCACCCAGTCGACAGTCGGAACGCCAATCAGATGACGCATCGAGAAATCCTTGAGAAGCCCTTTCGAAATCAGCGTATTGAACACCAGCCGCGTACAGAACAGCGCCGTGAACATGCTCGTCGCCAAACCAAGTCCCAGCGTCAACGCAAAACCCTTGACCTCTTCGGTCGCGATCGATCCAAGAATGATACAGGTGATGAGCGTCGTTAGGTTCGAGTCGATAATCGCGCTGAGCGCCTTATCGTAACCCATGTTCAAAGCCTTCCGAAACGGAAGACCCCTCGCTCTCTCTTCACGGATACGCTCGAAAATCAGCACGTTGGCGTCGATCGCCATACCCACCGTCAGGATCAACCCCGCAATTCCCGGTAGCGTAAACGTCGCCTCCATCAGCGCCATCGCAGCGAGTACAAAGAGTACGTTCAGCGCCAACGCAATGTCAGCCATACCGCCAGCCGCGATCCCGTAGTAAAGGAAAACAAAAACGGCAACGATAATCGCTGCCCACATCGAGGCCTGTAGTCCGTGGGTACGGTTAGTCTCACCCAGGGTCGGTCCGATTGTCTGTTCGCGAAGAGGTGTCTCTTTGAGGCGTGCAGGAAGCGAGCCCGCTTCGAGGCTACTCACAAGATTGATAACTCTCTCAGAAGTGAACCCGCCGCTGATTTGACACCGATCCGTAATGCGTTCATTGATGCGGGCGTGCGAGACTGCCACGCCGTCAAGTAAAATGCATAGCTGACGATTGACGTTGCTCCCTGTCAGCTCGCCGAACAGCCGACCACCGCGGCCATCGAGTTGGAACGACACAACGTTTTCGCCCGTCATGTAGTCACGATCCGGATAAGCACGCTTGAGCTCCCACTTCTTCGTCTTACCCGACGACTGCAGCAAACCGAACTCAAGGTCGTTGTGCATCAGGACATAGTGACGCCCGGCGTAACTATCGATGATCGGCAGCCCCGGCAACTCTTTTCGTTCTTCGAATGCGGCCATATCATCGGAATTCGTGAACTTCAACACATCTTCAATTGCGAACCAGCGGTACCGATCACCCGGTCGTGGGCGCGGTCCGTAGCGAGAAAGTTGCGTCGTATAGCGACCAATCTGCTGCTTCAATTGCGGGTTGGCATGATCGATCGAGTCGGGGGCTGAAGAGTTGCGATCCGCAAGAATGCGAAATTCAAGAACACCCGCACCGCGAAGACGGCGCTTCAAGTCAGACGGATCCTCGATCTCCGCCTTGTCAGCAGCCCAAAGGTCATATGCCTCGACTGCCTGCGAAAGCAGTTTTCCGTCGGTGTCTTGGCTCGCGACGGAGTCATACGACGGAAATTCGGTCCTGAGTTTATCTAACTCGGCGTCGCGAGCCGGACCGACCGGCAAGGCAAGAATGTCATTCAATCGCACGACCTGCATGCTCGATGCGAGGACTCCTGTCATCGCATCTTCATACGCGTCAGACGCCGCATCCAAAGCTGCGTCGTCGTCGCCTTCGCGGGCCGTTGCCAGTTCGTCGTATTTCCCAGCAACACTGTCCAGTAGTTCGCGTCGCCCTTCGACGCCGCGAACCAATGACGTTAT
>JAJDDZ010000244.1 GCA_029260025.1 Phycisphaerae bacterium
GATCGTCCAGATCTGCGCCGTTGTTAGCGTCGGGATCAGACTTGTATCGGCGGGCCACATCGGGTGAATCGGATTCCACGGAACCGCCCCCAAACTTCCAACCCAGACCGCAATCAACCCCGAAAGCACGCCGCAGATTATCACGTTCACCATCGGACCAGCAACAGCCGTCACCAAATGCGACCGGGCATCATTCGGCGGACTAACGGACGCGAGTCCGCCCAGTGGCCAAATCAGAATCTCGTCCGCGTCACCCCCAACGCGCCGAGCACCCCAGCAGTGTCCAAATTCGTGAAGCAAAACGATCCCGAAGAGAATCGCGTAGATCCCCAGAGCATCGACTGCCACCTGCCCAAAAGATCGAGTTTCTCCGCTCCCTTCCTTGGGAAGTTCCATCGCGAGCAGAATAAACGCAGCCAGCACAAAAACGATATGAACGCGAATATCAATCGCCCAGATACGAGCGATCTTAAACGACCAGTTGATTGGATTGTCTAGAGGCTTTTCCGTCGGAACCATCGAGTATCGACTCCTACCACCGCCATACCATCTCTCGGGATGCTGATCTATCGGCATTGTGCCGTGTTTGGTGCTTCTACTGACGTATTATAGCCTATCGGGATGGCGAATTGCCAGACGAAATCGGCTGGAAAGAGGCGCGTTTATTACTGTTGGCGACAGTTTCTGCCTCAATCCGATGTTGTCATTGGTGACAACAATCGTAGGATGCGACCTCAGGAGAGATCAAGCCAACCAGCAACAATAACCGGAGATTGATGATGGAGATGCCAAAGGTAGACGCCAACCACGAGAAACTCCACGCGATGGTTGGGCAGTGGGAGGGCGAAGAGATCATGCACCCTTCGCCTTGGGATCCCGAAGGCGGCAAGTCGATCGGCAAGATTACCGCAGCCATGGAACTCGGGGGTTTCTTTCTCATATCGAACTACGAGCAGATTCGTGGTGATGTCACGACATTCCGCGGACACGGGGTGTACGGGTACGACGCAAATGAGAAGAAGCATACGATGCACTGGTTTGATACGATGGGCGGCGACCCTGGCGCTCCCGCGATGGGCGTATGGGACGGCGACGTCATGTCGTTTTCAAACCATCACAAATTCGGCTACGGTCGGTACACCTATGAGTTCAAGAGCGACGGCGTCTACACATTTAAGATGGAAGCGTCACAAGACGGCGAGAACTGGGCCCCGATGATGGACTCGACGTACCGACGGGTATAAACACGATCGGGCCGCCTGGCAGGGCAACCATGGATTCCCGCGGAACCCCAGGGGTCGCCTCTACCCCTCCGAAAGCGTACCAGGCTGTGGCGGGGCGGTTGGGTTTGGTTTATTCGGATCGATCCCGAGCTTCTTAATCGCCGCCGGAAGCTTTTTCGCGTCGAACTCACCCGTCTTGACCAGCTCTTGAAGGGCTGCCAACACAACGAATTTCGCATCGACTTCGAAATAGTCCCGTAGCTCTGCCCGCGCCTCACTTCGACCAAACCCGTCGGTCCCCAGCGGACGAAAACCCGCCGGAGTCCATCGGGCGATCTGCTCAGGAACAGCCTTCATATAGTCGCCCGTCGCAACGATAGGCCAAGGCTCGTCCGCGAGAACTTCCTGCACATAAGGAACGTGGGGTGTCTCCGCCGGGTGGAGCATGTTCCATCGTTCGCAGTCAAGCGCGTCACGACGCAGAAGCGTATAGCTCGTCGCACTCCAAACATCGGCAGCCACACCATACTGCTCGGCAAGAATCTCTTGAGCAGCGAGTGCCTCACGAAGTATCGATGCACTTCCGAACAGATGAATACGGGGCTTCTTCCCAGGTTTCGCTGCAGCTTTGTACTTGTAGAGTCCCTTGAGGATCCCCTCTTCAACGCCCTCGGGCATCGGCGGATGCTGATAAACTTCGTTCTGTACGGTGATGTAGTAGAAAACAGGCTCGCGGTCGATGTACATCCGCTTAATCCCGTCCCGAATGATCACCGCGATTTCGTAGGAAAACGCAGGGTCGTAGGCCATGATGTTGGGGACCGTGCTAGCGAGAAGATGACTGTGACCGTCCTGATGTTGCAGCCCCTCCCCCGCAAGCGTCGTTCGACCTGCCGTGCATCCAATCAAGAATCCGCGAGCGCGAGCATCAGCCGCCGCCCAAATCGAATCGCCGATTCTCTGGAATCCAAACATCGAATAGAACAAGAAGAACGGGATCGTGTTAATGCTGTGCGTTACGTTCGCGGTACCAGCCGCAGTAAACGACGCCATCGCCCCCGCCTCCGTGATTCCCTCTTCCAGAATTTGTCCATCTTGACTCTCGCGATAGTACAGGAAAGTCTTAGAGTCGACCGGTTCATAGTTTTGACCCGAGTGCGCGTAGATCCCGTACTTGCGGAACAGGGCGTCCATCCCGAACGTACGTGCTTCATCCGGGACGATAGGAACGATCAACTTCCCGATTTTTTTATCGTCCATGAGTCGCGCGAGCAAACGCACGATCGCCATTGTCGTCGCGGCCTCCCGATCGCCGGTCCCTTTAAGGAATTCGTCGTAGGCGGTGACATCTGGTTTGGGAAGCGCAGCCGCCCGCACGCGACGACGCGGCACGAACCCGCCAAGAGACATCCGCCGATCCATCATGTACTGATATTCTTCGCTCTCCTTCGGCAACCGGTAAAACGGCGCTTCGTAAAGTTTGTCGTCCGGGATCGGAATGTCGAAGCGATCTCGGAACTCCCGAAGTTCGTCTTCGTCGAGCTTTTTCTGCTGGTGTGTAACGTTTCGCCCTTCGCCAGCTTCGCCTAGCCCGTACCCCTTGATCGTACGCGCGAGGACAACTGTCGGTTGACCCTTGTGATCAGCCGCAGCTTTGAAAGCGGCGTAGACCTTGTCCGGATCATGCCCGCCCAGTCGCAATCGCTCGAGTTGCTGGTCACTAAGATGCTCAGCCATCGCCAGCAGTTTCGGATCAGTTCCAAAGAACTTTTCGCGAGCATAGCTACCCGGTTCGACGGTATATTTTTGCCACTCGCCGTCGATCGTCTCGTTCATTCGGTTAACGAGTAGCCCATCCGTGTCCGCTTCGATAAGCGGATCCCAATCACCACCCCAGACGACCTTAATCACGTTCCAACCCGCACCCCGAAACGCTCCTTCAAGCTCTTGGATGATATTCCCATTACCCCGAACCGGTCCATCAAGACGTTGCAAGTTGCAATTGACCACGAAGTTAAGATTGTCGAGCTTCTCCCGCGCTGCCAGCGTGATCGCTCCAAGCGATTCAGGTTCGTCTGTCTCACCATCGCCCAAGAACGCCCAGACATTGGAATCGGACGTATCTTTGAGTCCGCGATCATGCAGGTACCGGTTAAACCGAGCTTGGTAAATCGCCGTGATCGAGGCGAGTCCCATCGACACCGTCGGGAACTCCCAGAAGTCCGGCATCGACCAAGGGTGCGGATAAGACGACAGCCCACCACCGGGCTGAAGCTCTCGGCGATAGTTGTGAAGCTGTTCGGTAGACAACCGGTGAAGCAGGTACGCCCGAGAATAGATACCCGGTGCCCCGTGCCCCTGAAAGAAAATCTGATCGCCGACCCGGTCCTCCGTATGCCCTCGGAAGAAGTGCTCAAACCCAACTTCCAGAAGCCCAGCGGACGAAGCAAACGTCGAGATATGCCCACCGATCCCCGGTGAGCGACGATTCGCACGAACAACCATCGCCATCGCGTTCCAACGGATCAAGCTCTTGATACGTCGCTCAAGCGCTCGATCGCCGGGGTACGCTGGCTGATCCGCGACCGAGATTGTGTTGATGTACGGCGTCGTAGCGGTAAAGGGGGCCACCACGTTGTTCCGCTTCCCCCAATCCGTAACTTGATCCAAAAGGTATCGGGCTCTCGGTCGTCCGCTGGTCTCCACAACCGCCTTGAGCGAGTCGATCCAGTCTTGCGTCTCTGATTGATCGTTGTCCTGTAATGGATGCGTTGCCATGAGCATAAGCTTATCCCGGTCTGTGTTTTTCGCTAGTTTTCGACGTTTCGACGTACGAGCAGGCCCATGAATATTGTCGGCTTTTTCGCACGCCGATCGGATAGTCCAACTGCGGAGGTTTCCCCGGTAGCCGCCCTTCAGCACCACCCAGAGGGGTCGTGGCGAACGATAACCCAACGCGACTTGCACATTGCTTCTGGCGTATCTTACAGTTCGCTTGGTTGGGGTTGGTCAGACAACACCTTCGGGCGATGCGACGGTCGGTGATGTTATCGGCGTCGCTTCGTTCCTATGGGTCGCGGTCGGGCGTCCGGTCGGGCGCCTTTGCCCGCGAGTTGTCTGCAATGATCCGCGTGCCTGTCAGTCTCTTCGGGGGCGGTCAGTCGCGCTCATTGTTGACGGTATAGACCGTGTGCTTTCCGGGGGGGAAAGACAGCCGGCCGGTCGTGTGAGCGCTAGTCGCTTCTACGACCGGCCGGTGCGGTTTTTACTACGCAACATGTCCGACGCCATACCAACCCGGCAAAGCTCCGTGAGGATTTGTGAAAAACGGCCCGGGATTCAAGCACGGCGATCATGAAATTCTTGATCCCCGGTCCAGAGGTCCCAACCCTGCGGCGCGCGGATCGCGTCCATCCCCCACATGCTGTAATTGTTATAGTCGTCGTGAATAGTCGCCTGCCCTTCGATGTAGTAATCCGGTTCTGCGTAGGCGACGTTCGGGTTCGCCCGAAGCGCTACCATTACGGTTTCAAGACTCGCCGCGGGGACGCGGAGGATCGTCAGTCCGGCAACGCAAGAGACGCTGTTCAGTTCTGACGCGTCGCAACCTCGCAGGGGTTGATGGCGGCTGCAGACGAAACAAGAAGACAACTAACGACACCGACAAGGCACATCAACCGTACGAACATGACCATCTCCTTGCTTGACTCCCGATACTTCAAGTACCAGTAGCCTACCACATTCGCCGCTTTGAATGCAATGAATCAAATTGCAGGGGAAAACTGTGTCTTGTCGTCGGGATACCGCTACGGGGCCTTTTGCCCGCGGCGATCGCTTGTGGTTGGTGCTTCCCGAGGTGGAGGGCGTTCACCTGGCTTTTGCTTAGTTGGTTTCTGACCGAGGTGACTGAGATCATACTGCTTTGGCTGAGAAAGCGGTGACCGACATTTCGAACAACGCACCCCTTCCTCTGGCGTTTTCCACTCGCCCTCCGGAACACGTATCCTCGACACTCGTTCAGTGCCATCTGGTGTCATAGAGAAATCCACTTCGACCGGCTGCTCGTTGTGAATTGGGCAAATGTAGTTCGTCCGCGGATAGGAAGGTGTCTGGCACGTCGGGCAAGCGAGCGCCCCGATTCTTCCGGGGGCATTAAAAGCGTGTCCGCGCTCGCATTCGTACGAAAGCAAAACATCACCAAGCGTGCGGGTGTACGCGACCACAGGCGGCGTCGGCCTGAAAACACGCCAAGCAAGGAATACGATTGCCGAGGCACCAATCGCAATTGCCAAACTAATAATCGCCCCGCGTTGCGGAAGTCGCCGCTTAACAATGCGAACCTTGTGTCTTTGGGTAGCTTTCACCCGGGGCGGGCCTGGTAAGAAAAAGGGGGACTACTTCTGAGGGACTGTTCCAGTCCACCAGAAAAGTCGTGACTTCGCGAAGGAATAATGGAACATCTCAAGCTCGTTGCAAAAAGTACACCCACCAGCCGCACAGTTCGAATAATACTTCCGAACAGGCTGTCGGAGAATGTCATCAGTCTTGACGTCGCGAATCTCACCAGCAAGGGTAGCCATGTGGATCCCGTGACCATGGCGACTCGTTACCCAGCTCGACCGCGTCTTCGAGAGGTACGGGTCATACCCATCACTCCAAAGCATTCGACTCTGACCGCGCGAAGGCCCTTTGAGTTCAGGGTCATTCGTCACGACATCCCCGAAGGAACCAGCCACAAGATCAGGACCAATATCACCAACAAGAATCGTGTCCATAGGGCGGGAGGGCTGATGACGATCAATGTTCGCCAGGTATCCATTTCCAGCAGTCGCGATAAAGCTATTGATCCCATAGCTAGAAACTTCACCGGCGATCGGGTCGCGCATTCTCTCCGCTACCTTGGTAACTCGATACCCGTAAGGATCTTCCGGACAAGCCAGACCCTTAGGGTCGCTCATGTACGTCGGGAACAATTCACTGAACCAAGGTGCAGCAACAGTCTTCACGACAGCAGACGCACCAATCCCACCGAGGTCGGCGGGTACCGGGTCACTGAGAGGAGCAGAAGGTGCTGTCGAAGTTAGCGGAAGCCAACCGTTGTTCTCGATCCGATAGAGTTGTAGTGCAGTGCTCAGTTGTCGAAGGTTGATCTTGCAAGAAGTCGCCTTAGCAAGATCCATCGACCGCTTGAGCGATGGCAGAAGGATGCTCATCAGCAACGACATAATGCCGATCACCACGAGCAACTCGAGGAGTGTAAAACCTCGGCGCTTCGTGAAACCGCGTTGACGCGGAGCTAAGTCACGAACCTTCACTACAACGATCCACCCTGTATCGCACCTTGCCGACAACGAAAAGTTACGGACGTCCGCGAACATGACGGTTGATGGGCACAGATCCCTCTGTGACGACCACGTCCAATATCGCAGCAAAATGCTTACAACTTACATATTGAACAATCGGCCCCCGGAAGTAAAGTAAATTCTGGACGATTTTGAAGGTGAATTTCGCTAAAAACATACTGTCATAAAGTGGTACTGAATATGGTCGATTCGCTGCGAAATCTGGTAACTACAGAGCTCCTTCCCTACGTTACCCAGCCAGGGCAATACATCGGCGGTGAGATGAACCAGCTACCGCGCGAGGGCGACTGGCAGCGAGCTGAAGTCCGCGTAGCCGTCGCATTTCCAGACACCTACACCATCGGAATGAGCCATCTAGGCTGTCAAATCCTCTATTGGCTGATCAACCACACCCCCGGATGCAGCGGCGAAAGAGTTTTCTGTCCATGGGCAGACGCCGAGGCTCGCATGAGACAGAAGAATATCCCGCTTTTTACGTGGGACACTAGGCAACCCGTAAAATCAGCAGATATTCTCGCCGTGTCCCTTCAATACGAGATGTCCTTCACCTCCGTCTTACAGATTTTGGACCTTGCGGGCATACCCCTTCACGCATCACACCGCGATGACTCACACCCATTGGTCATCGCAGGCGGTCCCCAGGCAGACAATCCAGAACCTGTCGCAGAGTTTCTCGATCTAGTTGTGTTAGGCGATGGCGAAGCATCATTGGCTGCCATACTCGAAGCATACAAAGAAATGAAGGCAGCCGGCGTTCGTCGCCGCGACATGATCCTACAAATGGCACGACGCTTCCCCTGGGTCTACGCGCCATCGCTTTACGACGTCGCCTACAACGACAACGGAACAGTCCGTTCCATCACCCCAACCGACAGTCAAATTCCTAAGACAATAGAACGCTGCCAGACAACCGACTTCGACGACGCACCGTTTCCAACCAGACCAATCGTCCCCTTCGTCGAAGTCGTCCACGACCGATTTGCCATCGAAATCATGCGAGGATGTCCCCAGCGATGTCGCTTCTGTCACGCGGGTTACACCAAGCGCCCCGTTCGCGTCCGCAGCGTAGACCGCATCCTGGAAATGGCCGAGGAAATGTACGCAGCCACCGGCATGGACGAGTTCGGTTTGCTTTCGTTATCAACCGCCGACTACCCCGACGTCCGCGAGTTAGCCGAGCGCGCCAACAAGCAGTTCGCCGACCGCCGCGTAAACATCTCCGTCCCATCCCTTCGCGTAGACAAAATGCTCCAGAACATCCCCTGGATGGTAAACTCCGTCAGAAAATCCGGTCTAACCATGGCCGTCGAAGCAGCCAGCGACGACATGCGGGCAGCCATCCGCAAGCACGTCACCGACGGAGACCTCCTCGACGGCGTAAAGCAGGCCTACCAGGCTGGCTGGCGAACCGTCAAGTTGTATTTCATGTGCGGCTTCCCCGGCGAAAGATCATCCGACATAGACGGCATTGTAGACCTCGCGAAACAGGTCAGCGACGCTCGACGCGAGATCGGCGGCGGTCCCGCCAACGTAAACGCATCGGTAGGCTGGCTAGTCCCCAAACCCTACACCCCCTTCCAATGGGCCGCCCAACCAACCGCCGACTATTTCCACGAAGCAAGAATGCAACTAGGTGCAAGACTAAATCCGAACAAAGACAACCGCCGCGGCAAAAAACACCGAGGCCCAGTGAAGATAAAGACCCACAACGTAGAACGCTCCATTCTGGAAGCAGTCTTCTCAAGAGGCGATCGCAAGTTATCCAAGGTCATAGAGCACGCCTACAAATGCGGCGCAAGGTTTGACGGCTGGGACGAATGTTTCGACCCGCTCCTATGGCGAGACGCCTTCGACACCGTAGGAATAGATCCCGCCTGGTACGCCCACAGAGAACGCCCCCAAACAGAAGTTTTTCCTTGGAACCACCTCCACGGCGGCGCAGACCAAGATTACCTGGCAAGACAATACGAAGACGTCTTCACCCAAATCAACATGCCAATGCCGGTGGTGGCGGGGTAGGGCTAGGCTAATGGCGACCGCCCTAGCTGGTCGGGGCTGGATTCGTAGTCCGAAAGCCTTCTTCTTGTGCGGAGGCTCAGGGTATTGTACTTCTTTCCTCCCGAGCGAAATGCATTTGCCATGTGACTTGCATTGTTGGGACGAGTTCTGCTACATTACTTGAGCAGGGGAGGAGTCTCAATTCTTGGCACGCCATGGTCAGGGGGCATCTCTTCGATGGGTAGGCAAGAGGCCATGCTTTGGCTGACATCCATATTCTGAGAGTGAAATGATATGAAGAACCGTCTATTGCTTATTCTGGCTCTCATCGGTCCTAAGGTTGTGCTAGCGCAAACGGGAGACAAGTGCCCATGCCCAGATTCGGCAGTCATTGGCTTCTCTCCATCAACAGTGAAAGTTCACGCCGGTGACATCATTTCCCTAGACGTTTCAGTCGATTGCAGTTGTATGGAGGTGATAGAGTTTATTGAGGCTATAATTGCTTCAGATCACAACTTTCCTCTCAGTTTCGTCTACGATCAGTCATTCGTCGACAGAGGTCTTCCCTTCCTCCCCGCCGAGCCTACATCACTCTCAATATTCGCCACTGACATTGCTATCGGTGGATCCAATTTCAGTGCTATTAGTGGATCCAAGATCAATCGATGGATCGTACCGTTGCTTCTGGGGGCGGCAGTGATCGACACGACTCCTCTCGAGCCCGGAGACTACGTCATATTCGTAAGTGCTACCAAAGAGGTAGAACTGTTAGAACTCCATCTTAGTGGAATTGGTATCGGTGATGGGCACGAGACGTTGGAGGGGTACGCGACAATCACAGTCGTTGAGCCTTGTCTAAACGATCAGGATTGCATGGAGGATGACCCCTGTGATGGGGCCCCCGTTTGCATCGATAGCATCTGCACTCAGCTACTGGAGTACGACTGCAATACAAATGGGGTCGAAGACCTTTGCGACTTGGAGCTTAAGAGTTCAGATTGCAATCTCAATGGAATTCCCGACGAATGCGATATCGACTGCAACGATAATGGATACCCAGACGACTGCGACTTAACCGATGGTCGTTCGACAGATCTCGACGGCGATGGTCAGATCGATGACTGCGACAATTTTAATCCGATTCCAACAGTCTCAGAATGGGGCTTGCTCGCCATCGCCATATCGCTGCTGATCCTTGCCAAAACCACCTTCCATGGCAAGGAGCGGGGCAAGTAGGGTGATGAGCTATGTGCTCACTACCCCTTCGCACGGCAACCACGCACGCCTCATCCCCATTCCGAGTTTCGACCTCTGGAGCTTTCCGCATCAGTCTGTCCATCCCTCATCATCGCTTGAATCCGGAAAATCCCATGCGTGGCGCAAAAAAAAAGACCAGCAACCGCAAGAGAGCGACGGCGATCAAGACCACCCCACAAACAACAACTGACCACAGAACAGAACCGCCGCCCCACAGTGCTAATCCGCTTCCGCTTCACGTTGCGGCATAATCATAGGGTCATTAAGTATCTCGAGTTCGGTCACGATGAGATACACGTTCCACCCGGGAGGAAAGGGAGACGGATTGTCCTCGGTCCCACCGCGGTGCAACCCACTTCGCACGATACCTTTCACACGAACGTGTGTACCATCCGGGATGTCGTCAAGAAGGCTTCCGGTAAGGTCGAAGGACTTGACTCGCCCGGTAGCAGGAACCAATTGCAGAACGGGGCTCCATTTCGCCGGCCGCCTCAGCGTGCCTGATAGCTCGATCAGTTCGCAGGCCGGAGGCGTTACGTCAGAAACCAAGTCAGGCGGGAGCTCGAGCTGAACGCGCAGTTGGCGGACATACAAAGCAACCATCAGCCACAAGAGCACCGTTACGATCGCCGCTACCCAAAGCTTCGATCTTCGCTTCATTGGCGATCTCTCATCACGGTTCGCCTCAATAGCATGAACTCGGCCACAACGCAAACTACCCCGCCCGCAGCCCTTTTCTGTATTCGCTCTTCGCTATTCATCATTTCCCCCATTTCCCGCCCCTAACCCACTGATCGCTTAAAAAAATTCCTTAACCGATCACCCGTCACGTTATTAACCCAGAAGGCGCGGATGTTCCGCGCCCACCCGAGCCGCAGGCTTCAGCCTGCGCGGACGCAATAACCCAAGGATGCCCAATCTCTCGACAAGGATGCTCAAACACTCGATAGGAATTCCCGATCTCTCAACAACGATGCACAAACACTCCACGCGAATCCCCAAGCGCCCCACGCAAAGCAAAACGGACAAACAAACCCATTTACCCCCCGCACGATCCCCAATCACCGATAACGCTCAAAACAAACCCATCCACAACCCATCCAAACCCATTTTGATCTCAAGGAAAGACACCCAAAACGCATCTGCGATCGCAAGCGCCTCGATCGCAAGGGCCTCGATCGGGCGAACAAGCGCAGGTTTTCCGCGGCCTATCTCAAAACTGGAAAGAGAAAGAAGCTCGGTGCTAAGCGCGCCGCTGCAGCGCCAGCTGAGCACTGGCCATGTCCGTCGCGGAGGGCGGCGTATTCGTTTGCATCATCGTCGTGAAGCAATCAAAGAGGTAGGTCGCATCATGCGGGCCAGGACTCGCCTCGGGGTGATATTGAACTGCCAAAATAGGCATTTCCCGATGCACGAAACCCTCAAGCGTCTGATCGTTAAGGTTGATATGCGTAGGCACCCCGCCCGTTTTTTCAAGCGAACAGGTCTCAATCGCAAAACCGTGATTCTGCGAGGTAATCTCAACCCGACCCGTCGCAATGTTTTGCACAGGTTGATTTCCGCCGCGATGACCAAACTTGAGTTTGAACGTCTCCGCGCCAAGCGCAAGCCCCAAGAGCTGATGGCCAAGACAAATGCCAAAGATTGGCACTTTTCCAAGGAGTCCCTTAAGCGTCTCAACCGCATAACCAACAGCCGCCGGATCACCAGGCCCATTGCTAACAAAAACCCCGTCGGGCTTCTTCTCAAGAAGCTGCTCCGCGCTCCAGGTCGGAGGAACAATCTCGACGTCACAACCGATATCAACAAGGTGTCGCAAGATGTTTCGCTTCATCCCGCAGTCAATCGCGAGCACTCGCTTCCGAGGTCCGTCTGAGTTTCGCGTAGCCATGAACGTCGGATTAAGACCTTCCGTCCAAGCGGACGACTCAGTTGGAGCAACCTCTCTAACAAGGTCAGCCCCCACCATACTCGGCGATTCCTTGGCAAGCGCAACAAGTTCCCCCGGATCAAGAATCTCACTGGACACAGCGCCCCGCATCGCCCCATCCACGCGAAGTTTCTTAGTCAGCGCCCGAGTATCAACACCTTGAATACCGACGACACCATTTCGAGAAAGGTAGTCTTCAAGCGCAAGGGTTGCCCGAAAGTTACTGTGTCTGCGAGCGAGTTCCTTAATCACGAAACCTGCAACATGAGGGCCACCCGACTCAGCATCCTCGGTGTTGATTCCATAGTTTCCGATATGCGGATAGGTCATCGTAACGACCTGCCCGCGATAGGACGGGTCAGTCAGAATCTCCTGATACCCCATCATCGAAGTGTTAAACACGACCTCGCCGGTCTGCGTGCCCCGATGTCCGAAATGAATGCCCCGAAGGACCGTCCCATCCTCCAACGCCAAGATACAACCAATCTTCTCGCTCTGTGTCATGCTAGGACCGGAGGATACCGGCGCACGACGATGCTCGCAACATCGCGGGTCGACATAGCTTCTTGGTCACAACCCAGGATGCGTTTCGCCATAGAGAAACTCAAACGCACGGTAGAGGCTGCGATGAAGGACGGTCGCGTGCGTCTCGCCGGGCAGAAAAAGGAACTGAAACTTCACAGTCGTGGGGGACTCTTTTTCAAACAGCGCAGCGAGCTCGCCGACCAAATCGTTCATCCCTTCGCCTTCTGTGCCGACGGAAAGGAACACGGTCTTCTTGAGTCTAGGGTGGTTTCGCAGGAATTCCGGGAAGCGGCTGAGGGTTTGTTTGTCGTTCCACCAGAGACTGGGGCTGACAATGATGTAGGTGTCGAAGAGGTCGGTGTTTTCAACGAGAATCTCAGCCGCGATCAATCCGCCCAACGACTGCCCGATGATCATCTTCCTATCGTTGGTTCGATACGTCGCGTCGATGAATGGCTGCAGTTCTGTTTCGAGAAAGGCACGGAACGTTGGCGATCCGCCGTTGTTGGGAATTCCCTTGACGTCGCCCGGTACGGTCGAGAGGGACGTGAAATCGCGGTACCGATCGACGTTCGCGATTCCGACGACGATGGATTCGGGCATGAGTTTGTACATCGTGAGAAACTGCACCAAACCCGACACGTGGTGATAGTCCTCGTTGGCTGCCCCGTCGAGCAGATAGATGACGGGGTATGTTTGAAGCAGCGTTTCTTCGTAACTGGGGGGGAGGTAGATGTTGAGCGTACGTTTTTCATCAAGCGCACTCGAATCGATTTCGTTGACAACGCCGAAGACCAACGGCGATCCTTTTGGGGCTCGTCTACCTGTGCAGCCGGTTAGGATCAAGAGCAGGGCGAGAAGAGATACGATTTGAAAAGCTCGAGGCCTAAGCATCTTACTTCCTTTGAGATTGCGACGACAGTATGTATGGGGCTATGGCACCCTACTTTGGTAGCGTTGTTAAGCTCCTTTGGACATGATGTCAAACGTCACGCATGAAGACGCCATCCCGGAATAGTTTGGGGCTGAGAAGGTCGTTGCGAGCTGCGGGCGACTAGCAAAGGGCGGCGTAAATGGCGAGAGTCAGGATGGCGATACGCGCTTTGCGCGGGAAAAAAAATGTGATGATCATAGCGTACATTGGATCCCCTCGCCTCAAATGGCACAGGTGTGCAGAACGCACGCCGCGTCTTGCGATGGATTATAGTCACGTTAACCAGCGTATTTCCATCGCTGGCCCGCTATACAAAGGCAATCGTTGGTCCAAGAGGCGGGCGGTTTAGAGTAGAGCGGGTCGTGGCCAATAATCACCGCTCCTGTGCTTGATGAGTGTTGTTTCTTGAGTCCATGGGTGACTGGGTGTAGTTTGACGATCGTGCGGATTCGTCTCTTTTTTCGTGCATCAATTTCATCAAGAACGACACGACAATTTGGTCTATGAGCCAGAGGGTGTGACGAGCCTTGGAGATGACGCTTCGCTTTCTCCGGCGTCAGTTGTGACGGAGCATGTGAAGCTGAAACTGCTTCCGACATCCGACTCGGAAACGATGAACGTCGCCAGCCCAGCCGATCGGCTGATGTTTAGACCGGTTCCCGGTTGTTGGTTGGCGTTGAAATCGAAGAGCGCGCCGGCGTCGTCGCCGCTGGCGACTCGGCACGTCAGTGAAACCTCTTCGTTGAGTTGCGGGGTGGGGTTGGTAACGGACAAGGTAGCCACGGGGAGCGT
>JAJDDZ010000245.1 GCA_029260025.1 Phycisphaerae bacterium
TAACGCCGGGCACGATCAAGTTGTGGCGTGACCATGGCATGCTCCGAGCCCATGTCTATAATAGCAAAGGTGAATGCCTCTACGACCCCGTCAATGGCAGCGGCCCAGTCAAGAGCCAAGGGCAGAAGCTATCCGAACGAAGGAGATTCCAGGAGGTCTCAACGAATAGAACCAATGAGGTGCAACATGCTACATGATCCTTCAGGTTGGGACTCTTGGCTGGTAGTCTGATGCACTTGATGCCTGCAGATGCAAGTATCGCTGTGAACTGCGCGGTGTACAATGGGTCACGATCGTGGATTAGATATCGCTTGTCTATCAGAAAACCGTCGTAGCAGTCAGTAAGGTTCCGAGCGACCTGGCTCATCCATGGTCCGTTTGGATCAGGCGCGACGCCGGCAATCTTGATTCGACGCGTCTTCAACTCGATGACGAAGAACACCATGTGGCGTACGAGGCCGAATGGCGTCCAAACTTCCACAGTAAAGAAATCGCAGGCCCCAAGTGAGTCCCAATGGGCGCCGAGAAATTCATGCCACGTTGTCCTCTTGGTTCTCACCGGTGCAGGTTCGATTCCGCTCTTCTTGAGGATTCGTTTGACGGATTCCTTGCAAACGGAGCATCCCAGATTCGCCAGGGCTCCCTGAATACGCCTGTATCCCCACAGGCGGTTCTCGGTCGCCATGCGAACGACTAGTCTGCCGATACGGCTTGCAATGCGCGGTCTCCCAGCACCTCGATTTGCGCTTCCGTCGTATTTCTTGGCCACGAGCTTGCGGTGCCATCTCAAGATCGTGTCTGGTGTCACGATACAGCAGCAAGTCAAGAGAAGCCTACGGCCAAGTGACTTGCCCAGAACAGCCAAACGCCGCCGTTGATTGTCATTCAGGCGCGGTCGCTTGTTACCTAGGAGCTCACGAAGGATCTTGTTTTTCGCCTTGAGATACTCTACTACTTCAGCTTGCTCTCGATTCATCCATCCTGCCACGCAGAAAAGAAGGATGTGCAATGGGTTCAGGTACATGACCCCATTCTAGTCGCGAAGCGATCCATCAGGGAAGAAATGATTCGTAAGCTGAGATGCCCTAGAACGGCCAGAAAACGCGGGTTCTGGCTTAGGCCGAATATTGGTACCATACGGGTTACAAGACTCGACTACGATTCGACCTTGAACTCGAATCCGCACTCCGGGCAGTTATCGCGCGTGAGTCCACGGAGGGAATAGCCGCACTCGGGGCATGTCGGACCGAACTTCGACCGCGACTTGTTAAGTCGAGTAACAAAAACTACCACCGCTCCCAGAACTGTTGCAGAGGTCGTGAGTTGCAAAACCTTGACGATTCGAAGATACGTGTTGACGGGGATGGGGTTGGTCGCTAGCTTCCCGGTCTCTACCGAATAGATCTCGTTCAGAAATGGAATGCCTACTGCTGCGCAAACGGTGTCCGCGATCGCAAAAACTGTAGCGGGAAGGAGCGGAATAAGAGCCAGCTTTCGATTGAGTGTCCCGACCTTCCCAGCGATGAGGGCCGACCCGAACAAGCCGAACGCAATTGCCACGACGCCATCCAGGAACAGAGCGGATGCAAGGCGATCACGCATGAAAAAGGCAGTGGTCACGCCCTCCACGCGAGCCGCACCTACATCCGCATTCCATTCTCGGACCCAACGACTAAAAAGCAGCGACGACAGCCCACAAAGAGTAATCAATACTAGCAGCCATCGCAACGGGCGATGCTTCTTCCTCATGTCGGCAACTCCTAATCGTCGATCCTCGATGAGCCCGAATCCCACCTGCCGGGGACCTCGTCCGCGTGCCACGTTCACAATATGCGAAATGCGGTCACAGCGAAGTAACGTTGCGCAAGCTCGACACCACGACGGTTAAGGATACGAGATTCCCTTCCGAGCACAACCTCGTCCACGCACTCTGATCGCCACGTAGTCGGTCGGATCGTTGACCAACACTGCAACGTGAATCTCGCCACAGAGCGCACGCCCCGCGTTCGTCATCATGTTGACCAAAGGCATCTGCTAATAAATCCCACAGTCACGGCTCGGAATCCAATTCCGCCGACCGCAGGAGCTGCATTTGCAGCCGGCCAAACAGCAACCCCGCAAGGCCAAGGTGTGTGCGTTGTGGGCAGCTTGGTAGCACGCATTGAAACTGTTCATTATAGCAATAAGTGTGGCACCGTAGGCCGCTGCCACAGCAAGCTGACAAATGACTATGGCGGCTGGGATGATAGCAAGAAGACAAGCCAAATGCTCCGCCTCCCAAACAAGGAATGCGCTTCCTCTGCGGCCATCCCTTGCGGTTTTACAGAGCGTGGTAGCATCTCCTAACGTGGCTATCGCCCCCTTCACGCAGCGGTAGTACCCTGGGTTGCAGTTCTGCGTGGAGCCGTCGTCGTTTGTGCGGGCAAGCGGAACTCGCTTAGTGCTATACATACTCCATCTGCTCTCTGAAAACGCAGGTGACGCGCTGGCTACCAGAAACAAGGGCGTGCTTGCAGATGAGAAATCTCTCTCACGTTGTAGAAACCTGGCATCGCCGGTGGAATATCGGCGCGCTCCCGCGTCGTATTGCCTAGTCGTCGGATCCGAACGCAGTCCGCGAAAGGCGAACGGTTGACCGACGCTCGAGGCGACACGCCCCGTACGGCGCATCGCACCTTGATCCAACGCGTCGAACCGAGTGGTGTCCGCTTGGGTCCACGCACCATCGAAGTCAAAGTCCAGGACGCGACACGCCGCGGGCGGACTCCCTCCGAGGCACTCGCCTCCCACTTCGATGGCAGCTCTGTCGGTCGTATCCACGTCACCATCGCCGTCATAGTCGCCATAGCCAGTTAGCTGGTTGACCGTGAGCGCTCCGGTGGCCGTATACACATTGCGCTCAACGATGCGCCCGGCTAGGTCCGTTATTCCGATCACGTTGCCCGCTGCATCCTGATGCACATAGAGCTCACCCCTGTCGGTCACGCGCACCATCACAATTTCGCCGCGTGATGCCGTGCCGTTTACGAATTGTTGGATCACGGCACCGGACCCGTCCCGGGTCTCACAAAGGCGGCCCCGAGCGTAGTACGAAACAACCGTTCCGTCCTGGTCGCCGGAATTAGTCACGACGCGTTTGAGATTTTGTGTTAAGGGTCCAAATTCGTTTTGCTGGAAGGTGACGGCCCCGTTGTCCTCGGAGGATTGAATCTTCACGAGCTGGTTTCTTGCATCATAAATATAGCGAAAAACACAATCGTCCACGAGATTCCCGGCATCGTCATAGGAGTAGGTACACTGAGTGGGGCTTCCGCCGTCGAACGCGCCAGAATAATAGATGTCATCTCCGGTGTCATCAATGTCGTGATCCCCAGGGGTGCTGTTGTCAAAACCGACCTTGATGTTATCGAATCTGGGCTTCTCACCGGCAAAGGCAACCATCCCCGCCGGATGGGTACTATCAGTGACATTAATCAACACGGCACCCCCATCGACCCATACGCGCATTCTTGGCGTATCGATAGACGTATCCAAGGCAAGGGTTACGGCGACACTGGAAGCAGTCGAATAGGTTGTAGAAGCTAAGCTGGTATAGACGCCATTCTCCACGCTGTGTAGCGTTAGACCACCACTGGACGTTAGCCGGAGCCTATACCCGTTGTCGGGATCAATTCGGCGGACCCAGATTTCGGCGTCAGCACCACTATTCAGATCGACGTCGGCTTGTACGACGTACTCATCCACGAGGGTACCATCGACGACGACCGTACCGCCTCGTTTGGTGATCGCATCCGCTTCTACCAACAACGCGTTCGACACAGTCGAAGCGGCCGCCAACCCGCTCGCGCGTGGAACCTGGGGCGCACGCGCCGTCACGTCGCGAACCTTAAAGTCGTCGAACTGAATATTGGTCGCGTCGGAATAGATGCCGCTTTTTCCGCCGGAGAGAGCGGTACCGGAGTTATAGGTGAACCGGGCGGTACTCTGCCCCATGACGCCGGCGACGATCGACGCTTCCATTCGCACAATCTTCACCGTATAGGCCGTCGAATCGCTAATCGTCGCCGAGGCGCTCGCCAGCGCTGATCCCCACGAACCACTTGTGACCTGATGAAGGGCGATTTTTCCGGCGTTTCGATCGAGCACGACCGCGTAATAGTTGTTACTGCCGTCGTGGCCGAACGCCACCCCCGCCTTGTTCGTCGAAGTGCTGTTTGGAAATGTTATCTCCACAGCATAGCTTGCGACGGCAATATCTGGATCTGCGATAAGCATCGCCTCCCCACTTGTAAGCGTATCAACATTCAACTTGCCGGACGAAATACTCCATGTTCCCGCGTCCTGGCTCCAAAAGCTGTTGATCGTCGTGGCAAACGAGTCGTTCAACGGATTCGCCGCGCCCGCGGGATTCGCAATGTCGCGAGTTGTGATCTCGTGCGTAGAGTTAGCATCCTGGGTGATGGTCGCGCTTGAGCCGTGGATTTTGAGCCCGCCCTCACTTGCAGCGAGGTTCCCGGCGAGGTCACGATTGAAATTCCACGACAAATCGGAGACGTGGACCGCGGAACTGATGTTCAAAATACCTGTGTTCGAATCGGCTAGGCGATTGAGGTTATCATATACACGCGACTGACCTTCGAGGAGGTATTGGGTATCTCCGAGGTGAGTCACATTGCCGTCACGGTCGTAGCCATATTCCCGGCCTAGCAGCGCGCCCGCCGCCATGTCATCTAACTTCATGTGCGACACTTGCCCGAAACTAGTCAGCCCGTCGTATTGTTTGCTCGTCCCGTGCCATAGATCCATACGGGTGTCGTTGCCGTATTGTCCTGATGCTTCGTCGTGATTTCGGCGGACTCTACGCGTCAGCCCGTTAAAGTCATATTCTGCATAGAGATCGCCGATCGATCCACTGTTGTCCTTGGCAATCTGCCCGACGCGGCTGAACTTGTCGTTGATCGTATCTTGGAACGTACCAGCCCCGCCCGAATGCGTGTAGCCATGCCAAATCTTCCTCCCATCGGGATATGTTATGTAGTTTGGTCGGTTATAGTTACCTGGCGCAGTATAATCTGTACCGTAGTTGTACTGGATCGACTTGGTACTGCCATCTACAGCGCCATCTTCTTCCTGTTCTTCCTTCGTAATATTTCCCGCTGAGTCGTAGGTGTACTTAACCTGGTTCGCGGCGTCCGTGTAAGTGGATGTGTCGGGCGTTGTGTCAGTGTGAGACGTAGCGTACTCGATTCGTCCGTCGGAATTATATTGCCACGTAAGCGCCCGAATCGTGCCATCGACAGATCCACCTCCACCCGTATAGCTGCCAAGGGTCGTTACCTCTTCTTCACTCAGGCGACCGAGTGCGTCGTAAATCCAAGTCAAAACGGTTCCGTTCTGGTCCGTACGCGTAGCCGGCCCTTCGTCCACGTTGTAAGTAAAGACGACTCTATCATCCTCGACCGAGCCAACCGTTCCGTCACCAGTGGAATACCTTATCTCGGTGACCCAACTGGCATCTTGGCTGTGCGTGTAGGCATACTCAGTGACCTGGTCGGTATCGCCGCCGACCATCGTCCAAACGCCATCCAGAAAAGTGTTGTCGGCGTTAGGATCCAACGTCCGGCGTTCCAAGCTTCCCTGAGCGTTATATTGATATTCGGTTTTGCGGTTGAGCGTGCCGCTACCCTTGTCCTCGATCGTGGCGATCAGGCGACCGAGCTTGTCATATACATACTCGGTATCGATCGCCTTTGGGTCGGTGGTCTTCTCTCGACGTCCCTCGTTGTCGAAGGTGTAGCTCGTAACGAGCACCGTATCGCCTCGCATCGGCGGCTGATCGCCCGCGGTTCCGCCGTCGTTGTCGTAGGCGGGCGCCGTGGCGTTGTCCTTCCAGCCACTGCTGTTGTTGGTTCCAAAATCCGCCGTGGCCGTCACCCGATTGGCCGCGTCGTAATAAGTGAACACGTACGTTCGGATGAAGTCTGACGTACCCATCCCGTTCGTATCGTCATGGTTCAGTTCCCTCGCGATGACCTGTTGAACATTGCCGTTTTCGTCATGCGAAAACGTAGTCTTGTTAACGATCCCTTCGTCGTCGTCTGGATAATCCGGGGCATCGCTTGTGTACTTGGCTGTATCGAACTGAGTCCCCGTAGACGTCTCCGTCTTGAGGCGATTACCGTTGTATGCAGCGAATTGAATACCGGTATTCGGAGCATCTACGGCCCAAACCAATCCCCGTCGGTCATAATATGTATTCGTGGTCAGTACGTCAGCTGGCGAAATGTCCGAGGGGTCGTCGTAGGATTCCGTCTTGTACACCTGCCCTCGCTCATCGAAGTGCGTCTTGGATAGATCCAGGCGCGACCCAGGCTCGGTTGAGTCCGGCGGGTCACCGGGGTTCAGAT
>JAJDDZ010000246.1 GCA_029260025.1 Phycisphaerae bacterium
TACGGAATCCTTGTGGTAGTCCAATCCGACAAAAACCTTACAATCGTCCATGTCCGTTGCTCCTTTGTGTTAGGTGGGCTAGTCTCACGATGATGCTCGTAAACTAACCCGGGAGCAACGGGCTTTCATCCCCATCTACAAGACTTGACCTACAAGACTTGACCTTCCGATAACTGGGCCTAAAGTCTTAATGGTAACGGTTGGTATTCGGTGATCGAGTGCGTTCGATCGCTGATCGGCGGATTGGTTTCGGGGACGTGTCGGCGAATGGTCCTACCGGAAGAAGTCAGTTCTTTTTGCGCCAATTCTAGCTAGTGTGTTACGAGTGTGCTTGCGCGGCCTCGGCGGTCGAGCTGCTGCTCGTTGGGTTGCACAATTGGTTATAGAAGGAGGGGGAAGGACGTATGAGAACCTGTAATATTGTGGTTATAGCGGTCGTTGCCTTTTTCGCGCCGTTTGTGGTCTGCGCCCCAGCGAGGGCGGGACTCGTTGAAGTCGTCGTGTCCGGCGTAGTTTCAGATACGGACGTGTGGAACTCCCGTGTTCCGGATGCTACAGGCCCAGTGGTCGGGGATCCCGTTGAATTTCGCTATACCCTCGACTTGGATGAGCCGACCCCATTCACCGACGACTTTCGCTCCTACGCAATGGAAGAATTTACCTTTTCCGTCGGTGGTGATGAATTCTCACTTTCCGGATCACCATCGGACTCGGTTGGGATTGGGAATCGATCTGATGATTATTGGTACAAAGCTTCCACTTGGCCCAGATCAGACTCGTTTTTGGGATTTTACGGCTTCAGCGTCCGACTAGTGCTAATCGACTCGACAGCTATCGTGCTTGGGGGACTGGATCATCCAGAATCTCTGGACTTGGCAGACTACGACTTCATTGAGTTCAGGGCGGGGTGCGCTGACTGTTTCACTGTTGGCAATGTGGACCCAACCGTGTTCTGGATAACGCCCACTGCGATCAGTGTGAATGTAGTTCCGGAGCCTGCCACGGCTGTGTTGCTGATGCTCTCTGCACCCTTGTTGTATCGCTGCAGGCGTCACTCGGTGATCCAATAATGGCAGGAGGGAGTAAGATCAGTACAGCGCGATCATTCCAAATGGTTCATGACGGGCCTTGTTTCTTGCAGCGATTACAAACCGGTGCCACACGAGAATTATCGTTCGTCGAAGGTTAGGGCTGCTGAGTTTAGGCAGTATCTTAAGCCTGTTGGTTGGGGGCCGTCTGGGAATACGTGTCCCAGGTGGGCGTCGCATCTTGCGCATAGGACTTCTGTGCGTTTAGAGAATAGTGAGTTGTCTGCTGCTTCGGTTACGTTTTCTCTTTTGATGATGTCGTAGTAGCTTGGCCAGCCTGTTCCGGATTCGAATTTTGTTTTTGAGTCGAAGAGGGGTAGGTCGCAGCAGATGCATTTGTAGGTGCCGTCTTTGTGGTTGTCCCAGTACTTGCCGGTGAAGGCGCGTTCGGTGCCCTTCTTGCGGGTTACTTTGAACTGTTCTGGGGTTAGTTGGGCCTTCCATTCGGCGTCGGTTTTTGTTATGCGATCGAGACGAGGTGCTGGGTCGGGCGTGTCTGTCATCTTCTTTGACTCCTGTTTGGCGGTTGGTTTGGGGGCGCTGTTTTGGTTGCATCCTGGCGAAGAGATCATGGCGGTTAGAATCGCTAGGGATGTTATTGTGCTTTTGATTGATGGTTTCATTTTTGTTTTCGTTTTCGTTTCTCGTTGGGCGTGTTCCGTTGAGAATGCCGGGGCGATGGTCCGATCTACGGGATTTATTGCCGTTATTGCGCTGTTGCCGTTTTCTAGCTCCCTTACGGTCGCTGCTCTGATTGGTTTTGCCTTTCTTTGCGTTTGCTCGTTTCTTCTCGCTTGGATTTCGGGTTCGTGGTCCGCACAGCGGACCCTACGGTTGCGGTCGAGGGTCTGCACCGGTTAGAAACCAGTGCCACACAAGAGCACTACGGGATTCATTGCCGTTATTGCGCTGTTGCCGTTTTCTAGCTCCCTTACGGTCGCTGCTCTGATTGGTTTTGCCTTTCTTTGCGTTTGCTCGTTTCTTGTCGCTTGGAATTCGGGTTCGTGGTCCGCACAGCGGACGCTACAGTTGCGGTCGATGGTCTGCACCGGTTAGAAACCGGTGCCACATAAGAGCACTGGCGGGCAAGCTGCCAGTGGCACGCGATTTTGCCGTCTATGTGGCACCCGGTATTGCCTTCCATGTGGCACCCGATGTTACCGGCTATTTTGGGGCTACTTTCTTGTACCATTCGACTGTTTTTACCAGGCCCTCGGTTAGTGGGGTTGTTGGTTGGTAGTTTAGCAGCTTTTGTGCTTTTCCTATGTCGGCTACGTATCTGGTTACTTCGCCTACTCTGGCTGGTTTGTATGTTACGTTTGGAGTTTTGCCGAGAGCTAGAGAAACGATTGCTACTACGTCTACCAGTGTGCTGCCTTGGCCGCAGGCTAGGTTTATTGTTTCTTTGGTTACGTTTCGATTCGCTAAGGCGTCGATTCCGGCGACAATTCCCGTAATGCAGTCGTCTACGTAAGTGAAGTCGAGGACTTTGTCTCGGCCGAAGACGGTGATGGGCTGGTCCTTGGCGATTTTGTCGTAGAAGAGGGGGATGACTCTTTCCATTCTTGCGAGGTCGTTGTCGAAACGACCATAGACGTTACTGAATCGGAAGACCAGGAACGGGAGGTCGTAGCACTGTCCGTAGGAGTAGACTAGCGCTTCGCCTGCTAGTTTGCTTGCGCTGTAGGGACTCTCTGCGACTACGAAATCTGCTTCTGCTTCGCTTGTGATGTGTCGGTGGATGTCGCCGTAGACTTCTCTTGAGCTTGCGAAGACTATGGGGAGGTTTTTTTTTCGGCAGTAGTCGATTGTTGTGAAGCTCATGGCGATGTTGTCCATGGCTCTTTCTGGGTGCTCTACTAACTCGTGGACTTTTGCGTTGGCGGCGAGGTGGACTACCAGGTCGAACTTTGCATCGTCAGTGATCGTAGAAGGGTCGTCTTTGGTGAGGTCGGCGATGCGGGTGTCGATCTTGTCGGTCCATGTGTTTTGGCGTTTGTCGATGCCAATGACTGTTTCGCCTCTGTCGATTAATCTGATGGCGAGGTTTGTGCCGATTTGGCCACTGGAGCCGGTGATTAAGATGTTCATGTTGCGGCGCTCCTTTGGGTCGGGCTGCTTTGGATTCTTGGGACTTAGCCCTTGTTGCGTGACACACGGTAACCTTGGTGGCCGCTTGTTTCAATATCGAGTTTTGATGGCCCCGCTTTATTTCTACGCCCGATGATGACTGTTTGTTTGTCTGTTTGGTGTATCATTTGTGGCTGATGGGATATGGTATTGGGGCTCGGGGCGACTGTTGGCTGGGAGTTTCTTGAGTTATGAAGACATTATCGATCGTTATTCCGGTGTACAACGAGCTTGCTACGCTTGAGGAGCTTGTGTCTCGGGTTTTGGCGGTTGATGTTGGTCTGGAGCGGGAAATTATTCTCGTTGATGACGGGAGCACCGACGGGACTCGGGATCTTTATCCTAAGCTGGTTGAGCGGTGGTCAGATGAGACGATTCATGTGAAATTGCAGGATCGGAATCGGGGTAAAGGTGCCGCGGTTCGGGCGGGGTTTGAGATTGCTAGCGGGGACGTTGTACTCATCCAAGATGCGGACCTTGAATATGATCCTCGGGATTATCCGCGACTCTTGAAACCGATCCTTGAGGGGATGGCGGATGTTGTTTACGGGTCGCGGTTTGTTGGGTCGGAGTATCATCGGGTTCACCTTTTTTGGCACATGATCGGGAACCGGATGCTTACGCTCTGGTCGAACATGATGACGAATCTGAACCTTACCGATATGGAGACTTGCTACAAAGTGTTCAAGATCGAAGTGATTCGGGCGATGAAACTAACTAGCGATACGTTTACGATTGAGCCGGAGATGACCGCGAAGGTTGCGCGGGGTCGGTGGCGGATCTATGAGGTAGGGATTAGCTATGCGGGTCGGGACTATGCCGAGGGGAAGAAGATCGGGGTGGCTGATGGTTTTAAGGCGCTGTTTTCGATCTTCTGGTTTCGTTTTTTTGATTAGGCGGGGGTCGGTCGTTTTGACCGGCAAGATGCCGGTGCCACACAAGACGTGCAGGCGGCGATGCACTAGACGTGCCGGGGTCGCGCGGGGCACGGTTAGTTCTTTTTGGTGTCTCGTTTGCTTCTTAGGGGGTCGTCGCCGACGGGGTCGTCTGTGTTTGGTATTTCGTGCTTTACTCGGCGAGGTTTCTTGTTGGTTGGGGTTTGATTTAACTGGTCGCGGGCTGCTGAGACCTGCTGGCGGCGGAGAAAGGGGACATCGTCTAGCCTGAGGCAGAGTACACGTCCGTCTGAACCAAAGAGGTAGACCGCATCTCCACCATTATTGGGGATGGTGAACTGGACCCCTGGTGCGGAAATCGACGCTCCGACGTCACCTGTTTTGGGGTCTACTATTTCGATGCGGTGGTCTCGGGTGAATAGTACGTCGCCGCCTTCTGTGTGTGATGCTACATTCACTGCTTCTGCGTTGTTCCATCGCTCTTCTCCGGTGGCGGCGTCAATGGCTGTTAGGCCGTTGTCTGCGCAGTACTGGAAAACGGTATCGCCGCGTGCGACTGGACTTTCTCTGAGTGCGCCGGGGAAGCGGGATCGCCAAAGGGGTGTGCCGGTGTTTCGGTCTAGTTTGTAGAGTGAGCGGTCGGTGCTTGCGACGTAGATGCCAGTTGGATCGACGGCTGGTCCAGCGAGGATTGGTCCGCCGGTGTTGTATGACCAATTGAGTTTTTTGTTGGCGGCGACACAGGAGAAGACTCTTCCGGACTGCGAGGCGAATAGTAGCCACCCGCGATCGTAGAGAAGCGGCGCAGCGGTTACCGGGCCACCTGCCATGACTTCCCAGCGTTTGAAGGGTTGGTCGATCGTTGGGTGGTTGAAAACTAGCGAGTAGACCTTGCCGTTGCTGCTGCCTAGTAGGAGGTTGTTGTTAAAGGCGACGGCTGGGCTTCCGGAGGGAAACTCGGGGCGGAATCGCTGGAGCTGCTCGCCGGAAAAGCGATCGAAAACGACTATGTCTGTGACAGTCGGGAAAATGACCGAGCCGGTGTCGCCCTGCTGGACGACGTGGGTTGGTTTGAAGATTCGGTAGTCTGGTTCTGTGAGATTGAATCCCCATCGGAGGAGACCAACGTCTGCTTTTAGAGCAAAGATGTCGCCGAGGTCTGTCGTGACATATAGTGCTTCGTCGACAAGGTAGGCGCTTTCGACCGAGTCGCCGGACTCAATGGGGAGGTTTGCTTCCCAGAAAGTCTTGAAACCTGCCGCCTGGAGCGGGAGCTTCTCTACGAGTGGGGTCTGTATCGGTGCTGAAATGACCGATGCGGTTAGACAGTAGGCAATCGCCAAAATCGACGTCATCAAACCTCTAGCTCCTAATCGTTGGAATCGGATCGTCCTCTGCGCGACCGAAGTCGGCGGTTTGACGTCTACAGCCTGGTGCCAAACGGGTCGCCACGCCCGGGCGAACCTCTGATCATAAGTGTAGTCGAACTGGCGTCTTAGAGTCAAATCCGGGGGCTGATGCTCCGCTTGGTACGGCTATGTGGGGGTGGCTGGGAGTATTTTGGCGGCGCATTTGCCGAATCCTACGCGGTAGCCGTCGCCCTGACACCAGCCGGTGAGCGTGACGGTGTCGCCGTCTTCGAAGAATCTTCGCTCGGTGCCATCTGGGAGTTTCATGGGTTTGGTGCCCTTCCAGCATAATTCAAGCATGGAGCCGAGGGAGTCTTTTGTGGGGCCTGAGATTGTTCCTGAGCCGCAGAGGTCGCCTACTCGCATGGCGGTTCCGTTGACGGTGTGGTGGGCGAGCTGCTGGGCGATTGTCCAGTACATGTGCTTGAAGTTGGTATGGGTGAGTCGCATGGGTTCGGTCAGTTTTTCAGATTGAATGTGGGCTTCTAACTCGATGTCGTAGGCTGCGGCGGACTTTTCCTCCAGGTACGGGAGGACTGGGATGTCTCTGGGTTGGGCGTTTGTCTTGAAGGGTTCTAGCGCATCGAGCGTGACGACCCAGGGGCTTATGGTTGTTGCGAAGGATTTTCCGAGGAATGGTCCCAGGGGTACGTACTCCCATTTTTGCAGGTCGCGGGCGCTCCAGTCGTTGATTAGGACCATGCCGAAGATGTGGTCGCTGGTCTGGTCGGTTGAGACCCTTGTTCCGTGGTCGTTTGCTTTGCCGACGAAGAAGCCCATCTCCAACTCGAAGTCTAGCAGGCGCGATGGGCCGTAGCTGGGGACTTGGGCGTCGTCTGCTTTGGTTTGACCGCAGGGTCTCTTGATGTCGAAACCGGATGGGAAGACGGTGCCCGCGCGGCCGTGGTATCCTACTGGGAGGTGCAACCAGTTTGGCATTAGGGCGTTTTCTTTTCCTCGAAACATGATGCCTACGTTCATTGCGTGATGCTTGGAGGAGTAGAAGTCTGTGAAGTCTCCGATTTTGACGGGGAGTTTTAATTTGACGGTTTCTATGGGTTGTATTGCTTTGTTTCGGAGGTTCACGTCGTCTTTCAAGGCCGGGTCGCCGCCTTCTCTTAGCAGGTCGCAGAGGCGCTGGCGGACGTCGGTCCAGGTTTTACGGCCTGCTGTCATGAATTTGTTGAGGGCATCTGCCTTGAAGATGTTCTCGGCGGCGATGGCGGTCTTGTTAAACTGTCCGGCGTCGTGGAGGGCTGCCAGGTTGATTACTTGATCGCCAATTGCGGTGCAGACTGCTGATGCGCCGTTCGTCGTTTCCATGACAGCGTAGGGGAGGTTTTGGATCGAGAAATCATTGTCGCTGGGGACGGGAATCCATGAGCGAGTTTTTGGATCGATTGTGACGGGCATTTGGGTCTTGTGCTCCTTTGAACGCTAGTCTCTGTGGCGATGTCGCTGTGTGGGAGAGTAACGTGGGTTGTTGGGTGCGCCAATCTTGGATTGTTTGGGGACGTATTGATGTCCGGTTTCTTGCAAGACTGGGGCACGCTTTTTTTCGTTTGCTCGCGCGGGCTGAAGCCGCGCAGTTCTGTTTTGTTCGCTTCCTTACTGGCGCGAGTCGGTCTAGGAATTTACTGGGGTTGCTAGTTGCTCTATCTTGGATTGGATTTTTACGCCCGTGTTTGCTAGCTCGGTTACGAAATGGTCGAACAGTCCGGGTTTGGTTGCGATGAGTTCTGGGGGGAGGACTCCGGGTTGGTTTATCTTGCCGGCTGCGACCAATTGGGCGGCGATGATGTTGGGGAAGGCTGTGGTGCGGGCCATGGATGAATTACTTTTTCCCTCGTCGTACTCGTCGTACAGGTCGTAGGAGTAGCGGGTGTTGACGCCGTCCTTGATGCCTTCGACGGCGACGCGGAGAACTGTGAACTCTCGCTCTGTTGGCTGCAATTTCCACATGGGGAATAGGAGCTTCGACGTTACGTCTAGCGGTCTGACCATCGCCCCACCGACTTCGATTGGTTCTTTGCTGAATAATCCGGTCTCTCTGAGCACTCGCATTAGCTCTATGTGACCTGGGTATCGAAGAGTTTTTTCTCGCATGTCGGGGATTTTGATTGTGCCGAGGAGGCTTCTTAGTCCGTCGGTGTTGAAGGCTTCGAGGGTGCCGGCGCGAGGGAAGTCTATCAACTCTGGTTCTGATAAGGCTGGTCTTTCAATGACCATTCCGTTTTCAACGAGACGGGCTGGGCGGGTGTATTCTTCGATGACGTCGGACGGGGCGAACGGGGCTTTATATTCGTAGGGCCAAGCTCTGTTGATTGGCAAGCCGCCGACGTAGATGACGGCTTTTTTTGCTTCGTCTAGCTGTGATGCGCCGTAGGCGACCATCATGTTGGACAATCCGGGCGAAACTCCGCAGTCTACGATGGCTGTTACGCCGAACTCTTTCGCGAGGGGGTCAAGGGAGGTTGCGTCTTCTGGCATGAATGAGATGTCGCAATATGGTTTTCTTGCGCGGATGACTGCTTCTAGGGCTGCTAGGCCAAATCTGCTGGGTAGTGCGCCGAGGACGATGTCGAATTCGCTTGCGAAAGCTTGGACCTTTGCCGGATCGCTGAGGTCGGTTTTTCTGGTGGATAGTCCGGGGGTGCCTTCGATCGAAGCCAGGGCGGATTCGGAGAGGTCCGTCACCGTTACGTCGAAGTCAGGGAGAGCGGCGAGCGTTTTCGCCATGATTGAACCGATTAACCCGCACCCTAAAACACCAGCTTTGTACATCGTTTTCTTTCCCTTGCACTATTGGATGCGCGTATGCGCCTTTACCTATTTTGAACCGAAGCCTCTTGGATGCTGATGATCCGGCGTCGCCTGGCGCTTGCCACGAACAGCATGAGCGCGAGCATTATAACCGCCCCGCCTGTTATTGTACTGACGGGAACGATTTCGCCAACGGCGACATATGCCCAGAGCGGAACGAGGACCGGTTCTATCATTGTAACCAGGGCCGCCTGCGATGCGGGGACTCGGCGGAGTCCTAACGTGTATAGATAATAGGGAAGTCCGAATTGCACAACACCCATGAAGGCCAGAACAACTAGCGATTTGATGGAGACGCTGAATGTTCCGGCGAAAAGTACTACTGGAAGCAAGAGCGCTGCGGAGCCGAGGTTGTTGACGAGAGTTATGGCAGCGGGGTCTGAGTTTCGCATGAGGCGGATCATCAGGGTCAGGAGTGCATAGAAAAGTCCTGCTGCCAGAGCGATGACAAGGCCTGTCATACTCGTTGATGCGTTTCCTGCGAAAATGATGGCGATGCCGACGCTTGCCAAAGCTACGAACCGCAAATCTCGCATGTTGGGGCGTTCTTTGAGGATGAGCGGGGAGAGGGCGAAGACCCAGAACGTTGATGTGTATTGGAGGATGATTGCGTTGGCTGCCTCGGTGAGGGTGTTGGCGATCACGAAGAATAGCGTCATGAGTGTGAAGAACAGTACGCAGAGGGCGGCTGCGGGTCTTAGTCTGCCGAGGAGGCGGGGGCCGTTTTCTGTTCGAAGGGTTGCTACGCGGCGGTAGGCTATGGGGAAGAGAAAGATCCCGGCGAAGAGCGATCTGTAAAAGGCGATTTCTGGTGCACCGGGTGGATTGTCGAGGTTGATTAGGATTTTGATTAGAGCGCCGTTTAAGCTCCATAGCAGTCCGGCGAGGAAGAGGAATAATAGGCCTATGAGTGCGTGGCGGTCGGCGATTGATTCTTGTGGGTTGGCGTTTTTCATTTATCGTGGTCGTTGGTTTGGCGACGCTTACTCATTTGGGCATTGTGTATTAAGAGTCATGATCGGACAAGCGGGGTCGCTTTTGGGATGACGTTGACAGCTTGACTGCGGGTCGAGTTTAATGAGTTTGTGGATTCTGGATTTTCGACTGGCTGGATGCTTTTGGAATGATTTACGATATTTCTCCAACGATTAGCGATCGAACGAAGGTTTGGCCTGGCGATACGCCGGTTTCGCGGGAGGTTTTGTGCGATATGGGCCTTGGTGACAATCTGACGCTTTCTACGCTGCGCTCGACTGTTCATCTTGGTGCGCATGCGGATGCGCCTAGTCATTATGGCGCGGAGGCGGCGTCTATCGAAGCGGTTGATCTTGCGCGATATGTTGGGGATTGCCGGGTCGTTCATGTTGATGTTGGTCGCGGAGAGCGGGTGTCGGTTGAGATGGTTGGTTCGGTTAAGGATGTGTCGCGAGTTTTGATCGCGACAGGGACTTATCCTGACTCTGCTGTTTTCAATGAAGATTTTGCGGCGCTTGCCCCCGAGCTTGTGGATCACCTGCATGGGTGCGGTGTTGAGCTTATTGGAATTGATACGCCAAGTGTTGATTTGTTTTCTTCTACTAAGCTGCCGGCGCACAGGCGTTTTCTTGCGAACGGGATGGGGATTTTGGAAGGGTTGGTGCTTGGAGATGTTGCTGACGGAGTTTATGAACTAATCGCGCTGCCGCTGAAGCTGGCGGGGTTTGATGCTAGTCCGGTTCGGGCGGTACTTCGGACAATGGACTAAACGAATCTTGGGGTGTCGGGGTTTTTACTTGCCGGCGAACCATCGTTTTTTGGTTGGGACTTCGACGACTGGGTCGCTCGTGATGTTGATCATTTCCAAGAGCTCGGCGCCTGATTTTCCGGGATGGAGTCGCTGAAGGGTTCGGAACCTTGTAGCGGTTTCGTCGTCCATGGCGAGCGACGGGAGAGGTTCCTTTTCCTTTGGCTTTTGAGGTGTCTTTTTCTTCTTGCCGTTGGACTTGATCATATCCTTTGTAAACTTTAGCGGGGCGGTGATGGCGGACTTTGGGTGTGGGTTGGTCTTTGTTGTGTTGGAAGACTTCTTCATTTTTTTGATCGGTTTTTCTTGGGCTTCTTCGGCGACCTCTGCGCGGGCTGCTGCGAGGGCTTGCTTCATTGCTAGGTCCTGATCGACTATCTCTTCGTTGTCTTTGGCTGAGATCGCCTCTTCTGCGAGTTGATCGAAGTGAACTTCTTTTGCTACTGGCGCCGGTGGCGTTCTTGCCTCGCTCTTTCTTGGCGTTACCGGGAGCGCGAAAGATTGCCAGAAGTCTGCTACTGCCGCGTGACTTTGGCGACCGGTTTCTTTCAGGCGGGCGGCGGACGCCGACACTAATCGCGATTCTTCGATTTCTTCGGCTTGCTGGAGAAGGTACAGTTCTTTTTCTTCGAGCTCTGCGGCCCTTGTCTTTAATGCGACCTGCTCGGCGTCGTTTGTTCCGGCGGTTGATGCTAGTTTTTGCTCTAGGATTTCGATGCGTTGGGTGTATTCTCGGCGAAGAGCGTTGGTGGTTTCCCCTGCGTCTTGTTGCACTTTTTCTAGCTGTGCGGTTGAGGTTCGTTGTGCTTCTGCGAACCGTACTTGGGCTTGTTCGGTTACCTCTGCGATCGCGTTTTGAACTGTCGAGTTTTCCTGCTCTGCCCTCTGGCGGATTTGAACTGCTCCCTCTTGGCGAACTGTGACTAGCTCCGCTCTTGCATCCTCGGCTGACCTTAGCGCTTGTTGCAACTGGTTTTGGCTGTGGTCTGTTTCTGCTTTCGATTTTTGGAGGGCGTCTTTTAGCTCGTCGTGACCACCGAACGCGTCTTCTAGACTCTTTCGCATTTCGAGGATTTCTTTTTGGGCTGCGAGGAGCGCGTTTTCTCGTTCTTTGTTCAGGGCGTCAGCAAGCTCCTGTGCTTTATCCAGTGTTCTCTTGTTTGACTCTGCTCCTGAAAGGGATTTTTCGAGACTCTTGCGCTGTTGGGATAGATCGTGCTCTCGCTGCGTGATTTCCTTGACTTGAATCTTGAGTTTTGCTGCATGCTGCTCGAGGGCGGTCTCAGATTTTGTTGCGTTTGCCAGGCGATCTGCCAGTTGCCTGGATTTGACAGCAATTTGGTTTTCTAAGTCTTGCATTGCGCGTTGGCGCTCTGACGATTCCTTTTCGAATGCACTTCGATCGGCGGCGACTTGGGCTCGAACCGATTCGAACTTTGCTTGCTCTTCCTTGAACTTCGCTTCGGTTTCTTCGACGATACGGGCTCTTTTTTGGGAACTGACCTCGGTATCGCGTGTCTGTTTTTCTCGATTGTCTAGATCGGCGAGTTTCCTTGTGAGATCCTGGTCTCGACGTGTTATCTGGTTTTGAAGGTCCTTGGCTGCGACTCCTTGCGCTTCGAGGGCTTGGGATTGCGTTTTGACCTGTTCTTGCAGTCGGGTTAGAGCGGCTTCTCGTTTTTCGCACTCGGCGAGTCGGGCGGTGAGAGCTTTTTGAGTCTCGGCGACCTGGGATTGCTTGGCGGACTGCTCTTTGACTCGGAGTTCGTGCTCGACTCTAGATTCGCTGAGCTCTTGGCGCTTGGCCTCGAGTTCGGCGCGGTCGTTTTGAAGCGTTTGTTGAGCTTGTTTGAATCTTGCGTTCTGGTCTTGGGCGCTCGCGTCTACTTGTGCGGCTAGTTCGGTGGAGCGTTTTTGGAACTCTGTTTCTTGCTTTCGGAGACGTGTCTGGTTTTCTTGTTGCTCTTTTGACTTTGCTTCGAGGGCCGCTCTGGCGGCGGCGAACTGCTCTTGGGCTTGATCTAAATCCCGCTCGCGAGTCGCGAGTTTCTCTTCTTGGGCATGCCATTCTCTTGAAAGGGTCTCTTGCTTTTTGGCAGTTGCGGAGCGCTCGGCGTCGAGGGTCTGGCTCTTGTTTCTTACTTCTTCTGTTTGGGATTCGATTTGCTTGCGCGCGGCGGTCAATTCGTTTTCAAGGGCCTCGAGTTGCTGCTCGCGTTGGGTGAGGGTTCCTCCTCTTTCGGACAAGGTGGCGTTATTTTTTTCTGCTGTGTCTGCTTGTACTTTTAGCTCGGAGAACCGCTCTTGCAGTTCTGATTCCATCTGGTGAAGGCGCGTTTCGTTCGTCTCTTGCTCTTTGGCTTTTGTTACGAGCATCGCCTTGGCGGCGGCGAGCTCTTTCTCTGTTCTGGCGAGGGCGTCCTCTCGGTTCCGAATCGCCTCCTGGTGATCCTTATTTTCTACTAAAAGGGATGCTCGCGCTTTCTCGACGGCTGATCGGTCAGTCTCTATTGTGCTGCGAATCTTGCCAATTTCTTTTCGCTGGGCGTCTATCTGCTTTTGGTCGTTTGCCAGCTCTTTCTGAAATGTTCTTAGTTTCTTTTCTCGGTCGGCGACATCTGAATGGAGTGTCGCTGCTTCTTGCTTAGCTTTTTGTGCTGCCTGGGCCTGGGATTCGATTTTTTGATTTAGTTTTTCTAGTTCGGTTTGTTTGTGTTTTACTTCTTTTTGGCTTGCGGCGATTTCTGCCTGTGATGCTTCTATCAAGTCGCGGGTCTGGGAGAGCTGTGACTCTTGTGCTCTTGCGCTGGCGGATTGTTTTTCAATTCGGTCGCTGTCGATTTGGAGTTGGCGGCTGGCCTCTTGGATTTTGTCGTTTTGTTCTTTGAGTTTTGCGGCCTGCTTCTCTAACTGCTGCTCCCTGGCGGCCCACTGTTTTTCGTGTTCCTCACACTGCGCGTTGATGCGATCATTGACATTACTGTTCCAAGTCGCGAACTGTTGCTGGAAAGTTGTGACGCCTACGGCGAAGGCCTCGATAGCTGCTTCTACGTCGGCGATGACGTCGTTTTGTTTGTTTGCTCGACCCATTTTGTGCTTTCCCGATAGCTTGCAGGGGTTTTCGCGGTTACTGCCATGCGCTGATCCCCAGCTTATGGCGAACTATTTTCCTCTCGCTGCGAGTACATGCTATGCGTGCCTGGTGCTCTTGCGGGAGGTTAACTCAGGTCAAGTCTACGTTTTGTGATGTTTGGGTGCGGCGCGGAATGGTGCTTGTAATAGGACGTTTTGGTGGAATTTTCGTGATTGTTGAGTCCAGAAAAAGGGTCGGCGAGTAAACGTCCTAGATAACTTCGTCTGGCGGTGGTTGGGGTGGGGATTGGGTCTGGGTCTGTGCGATCTGGTGTGGGGACTTTGGCTGAGATCGTATCGTACTCTTGACTCGCCGAGATATGGGAATACGAGGTCGTGTTATGTGCAGGTGGCGCGCGTGCTTTGTTGTGTCCTGGTTAGGACCGCCCTTGCGTAGATGACGGGGTCTATTTTGGGTATGCCAAATACAATCGACATCGGATCTGCTGGATTTGATGCGGGGTCTTTGCAGGATCTCGCCTCGAATACTGTCGCGGCGTTGCGGTCCGCGCAAGAGCAACTTCGTGGTGAGGCTGAGATACTTCATTCTGAGCGGGATCAGCTCGCTTTGGAGCGGGACCGTATCGTCGGGATTGAGAAGTCTGTTCTGGCGAAATCTCAAGAATGCGACGTGCGAGCCGGCGAAGTGAGCGACATGGAGTCTCGCATCGCGCGGCGACAGCGTGAGATGGAAGAACTTGCCTCGCGGATTGAAGAAGACGAGAGGCGTATCGCTGCTCGGCACGTCGAGCTAGATGATCGGAAGAGAGAATTGGCAAATACTTCGTCGCAGACTCGGAGCGAGACGGAGGCGCTTTGTGAAGCGCAGAAGGTTTTTGCCGCTGACCGGGAAGCACTCTTGGCCGACCAGAAGCAACTTGCCCCGATGCGCGACGCGATTGAAAATGATCGAGCGTCTTTGGCGGCGTTCAAGTCTGAGTTGGACTCTAAAGCTAGCGCGCTTTATTCGAAGGAAGCGGAGCTCGCGAGCGCTCGCGATGCCCTCTCTTCGGTGCAGAGTCAGCTCGCCCGCGACAGCGAGGAGCTATCCGAGAAACGCAACGTCTTGTTGAAAGCGGTCGGAGATAGCGCGAGGGGGCCTTCGGTTGAGAAACCGGTTGTTGTTGCGAGCCCGGCTGAGGTGGTTGAAGAAGTAGACCCGGTTGAAGCGTTACCCGATCCGGGTCGTGCTCCTAAGCCTGCGTCCTCGGCTGACCAGTTTAAGAAGCTGCGTCGCGACGCGAAGCGAAAATCATTGAGTTCCTAAAGGTACGGGCTACGGTAGATCAACGACAGAAATCGTTTGATATGGAGACGGTCAATGGCCATCGGACTGTTTAGTAAAATGATGTCTCGCAAGGGACGAAAACGTAGTAACCAAGTTTCTCCTATTGAGCACAAAGTTGCGACATTTAAGCCTTCATCCTACGAGAGTCTGGATGCTGACCCGTTGAAGCAACTCTTTCAACAGAAGCGACACGCTGTGTTGCTGCGTGAGGAATCGAACGCACCGGAGGGCGGCGATTACGATGCTGTCTTGTCGGCTGCGAAAGAAGAGTTAGAAAAGAGCATGGCGATCGTACCTGCTGGGTCTTCGGCGATTCCTCAGAGCTTGTTTGACGAGGGAGATGATGTCGAGATTCCGGTAGATCCTTTTTTGCTCGATGTTCTTGCGGTCACAAACGGTCGGTACCAGCAGTTTGTTGATGGGGGAGGCTATGACGCTCTTGAGTACTGGCCTGAGGAGATATGGCCTCACTTGATCGAGCTGAAGGATCTTACTGGACAACCTGGTCCTCGATTCTGGCGGCAAGGGCGTTGCGATGAGCGTCTTTGGGATCATCCGGTTGTCGGGATTAGCTGGTACGAGTCGCAGGCTTTTGCACTTTGGATCGGTCAACGACTTCCGAGCGAAGCGGAATGGCAGATGGCTGCTTCTTGGCATATCAACAGCTCAACGGACATCATGCGCCGGTTTCCGTGGGGCGATGCGATGAACTCTGAAAAGTGCAACATCTGGACGTCGCGGAAGAACGGGACTGTGAAAGTTGACGAGTATCCTTCAGGGGTTGCTCCGAATCATGTTTTTCAGTTGGTAGGGAATGTTTGGGAATGGACGGACTCAGAGTACGTGATTTCCGATGGGACTGGGAACCCAGTTGTTGGCGAGATGCCTATGCACGCGGTTCGCGGGGGTGCGTTTGACACTTACTTTGAATCTCAAGCGACGGCGCACTTTCGCACTGGGCAGATCGCGCTGGCGAGATCGCATAATACGGGTTTTCGATGTGCCATGGATCTTGGCGAGGCAACGTGGATCAACGGCGGTTAGAACCGCAAGGAGTACCAACGGTGGCAACGGCAACATATGACGGAAGCTCGACGATGCCCTGTCTGATCTGCGAGACGAAAAACCCCGCGGATGGGATATTGTGTGATGAATGCGGCGCCCCAATGGCGCTGATTCAGGAGGCGGTGACTCGCGACCGCGACCCGTGCATTGTCACGGTTCTCGGCGAGAGTAACGTCGGGAAGACGGTGTATTTGGGGATGCTGTTGGACATGCTGTCCAAGCGTGCGGAGGACTATGAGGCGATCCCGAAAGGTGCGTACTCTGTCAACGTTCAGCATAACGTGATTAGCTATTTGTCGGGTCGACAGTTTCCACCGAAGACTGCGGTGGAGGTCGATGATTGGCATTGGGCGTACTACCAAGTGATGCATAAGCGGCACGGGTCAAACATTTACGACCTGGTGATGCCTGACATGGCAGGTGAGGCGATCGCTACTGAGGTTGCGAATCCGCAGACGTTCAGGGTGATCCGATCGCTTCTCGAGAAGAGTGCGGGTGCGATTCTTCTTGTCGACGGAGCGCTGGCGGCGACTGGTTCTCCGCAGCCTGACTTTTTTGCGCTGAAGTTGATGAGCTATCTTGACGGTGTCGTCTCGGTGAAAAAAGGGGAAAAGATTAAGACTCCTGTCGCGGTGGTCTTGTCTAAGGGGGATCACTGCCCGGAATGCTTTGACGATCCTCACGGTTTCGCACGTACGAACCTCAACCGTCTTTGGAACATCTGCGAGGCTCGCTTCGAGAACTATGAGTTCTTCGCGACGAGCGTTGTGGGGGCCCTTGGGTTTGGTACGGATGGTGAAAACGTTGTTCAATATCCTCTTCATGTTGCGCCGCGCGGGATTCTTGAACCGTTTGAGTGGGTGCTATCGACGCTGTAGGTGATCGGCGATGCAAGAAAAGTTGCTGAGATGTCATCAGGCGATCCACACGTCTATTCGAACGCCTATGGGCGAAGGATATCGCATTGTCGCTGCGTCCAAGGGGCTGCAACCGCATGACAAGCAGGTGATCACTCGGAATTGCCCGTCGGTCGACTCGATCTGCCTTCCGCCGGAGGGCAGCGATAGCGAGCCACTTGGGATATCGTTCTACACGCTTCCCACGAAACGACTTTGCCTTGCGCTCTCTTGCTTTGCTGGCGAAGAGCATACCGGTCGGGGCGGGCGGCGCGTTTACACGATCAATCTAGTCTTCGACGCCGCCGACTTCGCGGATTGCGGGTATAACCCTTTTCGGATCGTTCGGGCGATGGTCGATGCGGGTCTTTGCGAACCGGAATTGCAACCGGACAAATCACTTCCTACGATCGACCTTTGCGTTGTCGACGATGACCATCTTCTCGAAGGTGCGGGTCTTCCGGCTATTCTCCCAGAGCCTTTTCGCCCCTTTGTCCTTGAGCAGCTTCTCTTGGGCAAAGGCGTTGTGGTGGATGTTGGTGATGAATGGACCGAGTGCGCGGAGGCTACGCTTCTTGGGGTACCTGGTCCTCTGCGGAGTGAATTGTCGTTTTCTGCGGGACTTAATTTTTCGACGAGCAGGAAGCACACGCTTCAATTCCTTAGCGACGACAAGGGAAAAGCGAAGTCAAGATGCTCTGTGATCGGGGCCACTTTTCTTCCGTCAAGGGGTACGCCGCCAAAGGCGCCGTCTAGCTCGATATGGACTTCGATGGCTGCACGCCATTGGCGCGATGGTCGGCTTGCTGAGTTGTCTCGGCGTACGTCTCGCGCTTACGTGGATACTGGCGAGGACGCTCGCGAACGTCTTGGTTCGATTTTTGCCACTCTTGATGATGCTCCTTCAATGGACGTCGTGCGACTTGCTACGCTTGCGAGCGAGATCGTGTTCCGTCCATCGGACGGCGCGGAGAAGCAAATTCACGATGAATTCGCGGAGTCCATGGGGAAGATCATCCTCTTGCGACTTGGGGTCTCGACTCCGGAAGAACTAGGGTCGCTATTCACACGACTTGTCGGGACTTGGCGCCGAGGTTGCGATGGTACAAAGTTTGCCGGTCCAATCCTCGACGGGTTGCTTCGCAATTACATGCGCGTGAATCCGCTGGTCGCAGCGCAGATGGCGCTGGATGTTGTTTCTGAAGTTCCCGCTGAGGTCGATCGCTCTGGACATGATGCCCTGATCGCTGCGGTATTGACGCGTTTGTCGACTTGGGTGAAGCATGCCGACGATCCGGCGCTTTCGCAAGTTCCTGATGTTGTCGCTCGTTGGGAATCTGTTCGTCCGCACTCGCCCGAATTGACGGGGGTTAGCGAGCATTGCGCTAAGGTTCTTGCAAAGATGACGGCGCGAGCATGACGTTCCCGGCGTCAGGACGATCCGTGACGTATGGGTACTGCCATCGTTACGGTTTGCCACAGCACTGTTTGTATTTTTTTCCGCTGCCGCAACTGCAAGGATCGTTTCGTCCTGGTTTTTCACCAGTCTTGATTGGTTCTACGGCGTCCGGAAGAGGTGAATCATCTTCGCCGGGGAGCTGCTTTTTGTAGTCCTTTTCCTTTTCCTCGCGGTCGTGAAATCGTTGCGAGCCGGGATCGTTGTGCTTGCCCATCGTTGTTTACCTCTTTCTATTCCTTGTCCCGCCGAGTCGACGGGCATTGCTTACGATTGCTCAGCTCCCTTTCGGTCGCTGCTCTGATCTTTGTTGTTTATCCAACAAAATCTACGCTTTTCATTTCTGGGACCATTCCGATTTTTGCTCCTCGGCGGAGTAGTTCGCGAACTGCCTCTCTGCCTGGATCGCCGTAGTCTACGGTCCACTTGTTGACGTACATTCCTACGAACTTATCGGCTAGGTCGGTGCCCATGTCGCGTGCGTATTGCAGGGCGTGGGCGACTGCTTGCTTTCTGTTGGCTAAGCTAAACTCGATGCTTTGTTTCAGAATAGCGGTGACCTCTTGGACTGCGGTTTCGCCTAAATCGCGGCGGATGCAATTCCCGCCGAGAGGAAGAGGTAAGCCGGTTGATTCCTTCCACCATTGACCGAGATCGACGACGAGGTTGAGTTTCTGATTCGCATAGGTTAGCTGCCCCTCGTGGATGACCAAGCCGGCGTCTGCCTTGCCGTCGGCGACGTGGTTTAGGATTTCGTCGAACATAACGACTTCGTGCGTGAAGGAGCCACGGCCTAATAATAGATTCAGAGCCAGGAAGGCTGTGGTCTGCTCGCCGGGGATTGCGATTTTCTTGCCGCGGAGGTCTTGGATGCTCATTGGCGCTTTGGTAACAACCATGGGGCCATACCCGTCGCCCATGCTTGAGCCGCAATTGGTCAGGACGTATCGGTCTGTGACGAATGGGTAGGCGTGGATGCTGATGGCTGTGATATCCAGGTCGCCGCGGGTTGCGCGCTCGTTGAGGGTCTGGATATCTTGAAGAACGTGCTTGAAGGACCAGCCCTTGGCGTCTAGCTGGTCTGTTGCCAGGCCGTAGAACATGAATGCGTCGTCTGGGTCGGGGGAATGCCCGAGGGTCAGTTCTCTTTTACTCACAGCTTTGTCGCTTGCTGGCATTGCGGTAGTCATGGTCGCTCCTCATGGTATACTGCGGGTTTTGGCGGAATTAGACCCGTTTGCGTGACTAAACGCAAGGGGACGGCTGTAACCCTAGGACTGACGAAATGCGGCTCATCCTAACCGATATGCGTACGATCACCGACCCCGAGCCTCGACGCGCGCGGTTCGAGTATCGGAACCAACCGGTGAAGCTTGGTTCTCATTCGGAGAGCGGGATTCCGCTTCCGGATACGCGGATCCCTGAGCATCACGCGACGCTTGAGCCGGTTGGTCATGACTGGTTTTTTCAGCCAACGACTCGCGAAGACGAGTTGACTAAGGTTAACAATGAGCCAGTTACCGAGCGGACGCAGATCAAAGACGGCGACATAATTTCGATCACTTACTTCGAGCTGAAAGTTGAGATCGAGGCTGAGGTCGCGGTGGACTTACCCATCCCTGGGAAGGCTGGCGAAATTGCCCTCATCAAGAAATATCCGATTCCGCCGCGCAGTCTGGTTCGCAAACCGGACGAAGAAATTACGATCTCCGCGGCAAGGCAGAAACTTCTCGGTGAGCTTGTCTCTTCCCTGCGGGACCGCGTTGATCTCGCTGGGCTCTTGGAGGGACTGGCAGATTTTATTGGTTCACATTTTGAGGCACGAATGGTTTGGATTGGTACTCGCCGGAAGCGGAGTGATGCGCTTGATTTCGTTGAGTCGCGTATTGACGGTGAGCATCGTGTGGCAGCTCCTCCGAAGTTCGAAACTTACGAATACCGATGCCTTTCGCGTGACCAGTTCATCAATATCAAAGGGACGGGCGACGGGTTGACCCAGTCAGTCCTAGCGATTCCGCTGTATGGTCCTCGTTTCCCAATCGGGATGGTTTATGTAGATACGGCGCGACGTGCGCGTGTTCTTGATGGTGCGGACCTGGATTTTCTGACTGTTTTGGCGAACGTGGTTACACCGCTCTTCGTCACCGCGTTGGAAGGACCTGTCGGTCTTGCCGCCGCGGCTGCCAGTGAGGGGAACGGAAATACGATTGAGCAGATTCGTGTTGCCATTGATCCGGTTGCGCTTCCTGAGTCAGATGATTTTGAGGTGGCAGCCCATGCCCATCTTGGGATGACGAATCATGGGGACGTTTTTGACTCAACGCGGATGCCCAATGGTCTGTTCGTGATGTTCGCTGGTCATGTTGAGACGGACGAGACGCATCTTGCCGCTGCGTTGGCGGAGATCAAGGGGGCGTTTCGCGTCAGCGTGCTGCATCAGCACCCACCTACAGCGATGCTGAAGTCGCTCAACTGGTTGCTGTCTTCTGGGGAGACTGAGTGTTTACTTCACGCGGCGATCGCGCTTGTTAATCCGAAGAATGGTGTGATTGAGATTGCGACGTCTGGCGAAATTGGGGCGGTTGCATTTACTTCGAAGGGGATCGGTAGCAAGCTGACCTCGAAGGACGCGCCGCCAGTGGGGAACGGAGAAGCTATCGAATACGCCTCGAAAAAAGTGAAGACCGAGCCAGGAACGACGATTGCGCTTTATACGCTGGGTGCTCCTGAGGCGACTGACGAATTCGGGACCGAGCTTGGGGAAAACAAGTTTCTTAAGGCTCTGCGGAATGTTGCTTCGAAACCGGCAATGACACAAATTGACGAGGTTTTAGCGGACCTCGGGTCGTTCTTAGATAATGACAGCACTGAGAGCGACGTTACGGTGTTGCTGGGGCATCGGCCATTGTGACCCCGCTCCAGAGGGCCCCAGGGGGTGTCGATGGGTTATTGGTCGGGGGGTAACGTGCCCGTCACTGGAGAATCCGGGGTTACTTTTGCTTGTTTCTCAGTCCGCCGACAGGTACAATGACGATAGGGGACGATCGAGGACGGACGATAGAGATTGCAGCCGGGGTGTTTTTGTAGAGCGAGAAAGCGTCTGTGTTGAAGCGTAACGGATTACTGACATTTCAGGCATTGGGAATACTCGCGTTTGCGACGGGGTGTTTTGATGCGACCAACCCTGCTTCGGCTGAGGGTTTGGGCGGGGAGTCGGCCAAGTGCGTTACACCAGACGACGAAGACCGCCTGGCTGACCAAGTTCTCCAACTTGTCAACCTCGAACGAGCGGCGGAAGACCTTCCGCCTGTTGTCCTGAATCTCACGCTATCGAAAATCGCCGATGACTATGCCTGCGAGATGATCGAAGGCGATTTCTTTGGTCATCGTGATCCGGTGAGCGGTCAGGGCCCCGGCGACCGGGCACTCATGGGGAAATACTCCTTCGCAGCCATTGGTGAAAACCTCGCGGCTGGTCAAGAGACGCCGGCTGAGGTTGTTGCGGTTTGGATGGAGAGTCCGGCGCACCAGGCGATCATGATGGATCCCAACTGGACTGAGATTGGTATCGGGGTACAGTTCGGCGGTGAGTACGCTACGTATTGGGTTCTTGAGTTTGGTCGACCTATCAGTGCTGGACTCTAACCCCCCTCTTTCCCAACAAAGCGCCAACGAATGAGCATATCAGGAACCGGTCAGCTTCCGTTTGAAAAACATAAGCGGCGACCCCACGGCGGTGTCCGAGCGATTGTCACCGGGCAAGTCGGACTGGATAAGAAACCATTTCTTGAAGATGTCGTAGCGCTTGCAGCTGCGAACGACCACGAAGTTCGGTTGTTTAATGTCGGGGAGATGATGTGCGCTGAAGCTCCTGACGTTGTTCCTGGTCGGATTCTCGATCTTCCTCGTCAACGGCTGACTGCGCTTCGTCGGAGTGTGTTTAAGGATATTCTTGCTGCGGCTGCTGAGGGTGTTGATCTGATAGTCAATACGCATGCGACTTTTCGCTGGAAGCATGGTCTTTTTCATGCCTTTGATCATCATCAGATTGTTGAACTTGACCCGGACCTGTTTATCACCCTTGTGGACAATGTTGATGCGGTTCATGAGCGACTTAATCGTGATCATGAGCTCCGTCACACGCTGAAAGATATTCTTGTCTGGCGTGAAGAGGAAATTGTTGTTACCGAGACAATGGCGGAGGCGGTGGGCGGTTTTGGTCACGCGTTTGTTTTGTCGCGAAGTAATCCGCGGATCAATGCGAAAGCCATGTACCGGTTGATGTTTGAGCCGGATCGCAAGCGGGTTTATCCGTCTTTTCCGATGACGCATGTGATGGATATGCCGGATGTTCTCAGTGATATTGAGATGTTTCGCGATGCCCTGGCGGATCATTTTATTACGTTTGATCCGGCGGACGTTGACGAAAAGCAACTGCTCTTCGAAGCGGGAGAAGCGATAAAGCTTGGGAAGCAGACCGTTGAAATCGAAACGAACGGGCGGAAGCTTTCGCTTTCGACGACCGCGATTACGGAAATCGCACATGACATTGATGCTCAGATCTATGCTCGTGATTTTAAGCTGATCGATCAGTCGGATATGATCGTGAGCTATATCCCGGCGCTTGCTGACGGAAAACCTGCGCTATCTTCGGGGGTCGAGCGCGAGTTGCAGCATGCCTTCGAGGGAACCAAAGAAGTTTATGTCGTTTGGTGCCCGGAGAAGGAACCCTCGCCGTTTATCACTGAGACTGCGACGAAGGTTTTTCGGTCGCTGACCGAGACGTTCGATCATTTTCAATCTTGCGGGTACATTAGCTCTTATCAGTTGCCGCTGCCAAATGGGCGATGAAACTCATCGGTTGTAACGCCACGTGGAGCTTGAGTGAGGTGCCCTATCGATTCTAGCAATATTCTTTGTACCGAAGAGACTGTCGTTGATTGGCGGGCTGACTGTATACCCTTAGACGATTTGCAGGTTTGCTTTGCTGATTTGTTTGAGCGGGCTGCTTATGTTGTTCAGTGCAAGGGGTATGAGCAGGACGATACGATAGTCGATCGTTTTTTTGTTTGTGAGATCGGCGAGACGACGCACGTTGTGGAGGCGGCGTTTATTTCTGAAGAAAACCTTTTGACGCGGCAACTTTCTCGTGATCTTGGGGTGGTTGCTGGCGGAACGGTTTCGCTTTCGGATGCTCGTGTTGTTGGTCTTCGTGTGGTCACTATTCTGGATGCCTGGCCTGAGGTTCCGGGGATTTCTTAGGCGTGCGGTTGTCTCTGCGGGTTTGGGTGCCTAGACTCTTGGCGAAGGAGTTTTCCAGTTATGGCTGAGGCTGAGAACGACCGTCCTGTAACACCTGCCTCCCCCCCCACCACTTCGACCCTAACCCCGACCGCGTCACCGACCCCTTCCGAGACTTCAACCTCGATTGCTCCTTCTTCTCTTACTGAGGCTATCGAATCTGCTGAGTTTGGTCTTGATGAGGGGGTTGCTCCTATTCCTGTTCGCTATTGGTGGGCGAAGCGGTTGGCGGTTGCTGTGGTTCCTATTGTTTTTGCGCTGCTTTGTGCTCGGTTTGGTTGGGGGTGGATTGCGCAGCGCAATTTGGATGCGGAGATTGCGAAGTATGTGGCAGCGGGTGAGCCGATTTATCCTAAGGATTTTGATTCGGTGTTTGTTGAAGATAAGGATAATGCTGCGAAGCTTTATTTGGATGCGGCAACGGCGCTTACATTTCCTTCGGGGGATCAATCAATTTTGTCTAACTTAGACAAGCCCTGGGAATATTTTGCGGAGCGGGGTGAGGAGATTGATGCTCTTCTTGAGGCGAACGCGGTCGTGTTTGAGAAAGTTCGTGAAGCGAGGTCTCTTTCGGGGGTGGATTGGAAGAAACGCTATCGGACACCGATGATTTCTGGCCTCCCTCCGCACCTTTCCGCAATGAGAGCTCTGTCGAAGTTCTTGGCGCTTGCTACAATTCGCGCCGAGATGAAAGGCGACACGGATGAGGCAGTCGAGTATGTGCTGGACGCCATCGCGCACGCTACAGCAAGCGATATGCGTCCAAGTGTCCTCGATCACCTCGTTGCGATCGCGCACTACGCGATGGTGGCGCGGCGTATCGAGGCTTTGCTCCCTTCAATCAGGATCTGCGACAACGGGCTCGACCCGGAGCAGAGTCGATCTTGCCTTTCGCGCGAGACGGTTGAGAAGTTGGGTGATTTGATGAAGGACACGGATGCGATGTACCGTTCGCATCATTACGCCGCTCTCGTGGAGCGTGCGACGGGACTGGACACGCTGGGATCCGTTACCAACGGGAATACGGCAGCCTTCGGTCTTGTTGCATCCCCTGCAGGAGTTATTTCGGGACAGCTCATCTTTGCGATCAAACCCGTGCTTCTTGCTGACACGCTTTTTGGGGTTCAACATCTTGACAAGAATGCGACCGCCTTGAAGGAGGCTACTTGGCCTGCCGCGCGAAAGCTGATGCCCCCCTGGTTGCGGCCCGCTAACATTGTGGATAAATGGTGTCACTTTCTCAGTAACGCCTATTTGCCTAGCCTCGATCGCGCGATTCAGCTTCATTATAGATGCGCGGCGACTCGGGAGATGGCAGGTCTTGCTCTTTCTATTCGGCTGTATGAGTTGGATCATGGGGGGCGGCCTAGTTCTCTTGAAGAGTTGGTGCCTGAGTATATTGAATCGCTACCGATTGATCCTTTTGGGGATGGGGTGGCGACGTTTGGATATTTGCCGGACGCGTTGTGGCCTCGGATTTACACCGTCGGGCCTAATGGGACGGATGATCTTGGGGAGATTGGGTTTCGACCTAAAGGGTCAATCAACTGGGATCATCTTGATCCGCCGTTTTTTCTTGAGGGGGCTGCGCCTCGGGATGAGGATGAGTTTTCGAGACCGCGCGGGTCAGGCGAGGGAACGACTGATGACGATGGCAGAGATGACCAGGGCGGGGATGGCGAATAGGGAGAGGCCGGTTACGAAACACCATAGCATGGGCACGAGAATTGCGATTCCGACCGCCCTACCGGGTCTTTGCGGGAGTAGTCGCCTTGATAAGTGGATCAAATCCAGCCACCAGGCGGCGAGTAAGCCTAGCGGTAACGTGAGGCCGAGCAGGATTGAGATGCCGCCGATTGTGTTGTCAAACCCGATGACTATCCCCGTTACCAGAATCGCTGCAGGTATGCCAAGTAGGGCCATTGGACCGCAGGCGTAGTAGCTCAGGGCGATTGCTCTGTTTTGCTGAAGGATTGAGACTTCCTTGGGGTGGTAGAAGTAACTCGGGACGCCGGTTGAACCGGCGAATACGAGAAATAGACCGACCATGCCCGCGACGCTTAGTCCTAGCGTTGTCGGGATCCCCCAGCCACTTGCGATGCTCGGATCGACTACCTTGGCTGCGACCCCCCCGCCGATGGCGAGGATGGTTACCGGAACGAATGCCATGAAAACTGTTACCCATCGAAACGATTGTGATTCTTTGAAGCTGACCGGTCTTGCCATTTCGTCGGCGAAGCGGGCTTGTTTGAACATGACGAAAAAGACCGTCTTCCAATACGCACGGAACCAGCCTAGGCGTCTTCTGTACATCCACGGGATTTCGGGATCGCCGCCTCGGATGTGCTCGAATGAACTGCCGCACTCTGGGCAGCGGTTGCTTGTTAGACCGCGAAGGTTGTAGCCACAGGTTTGGCAGAAGATGTCTCGGTCGATGGCGTCGTTTGTGTCTTGGGATTGAGTGCCTTTGGGTTGGGGGCTGTCTGGGTTGGTTTCGAGGTTTGTTGGCCCGACTTCTTCGCTCATGTTTGGATTATAGCACTGTTTCTGGGTGTTTCCAGTTTGGTTGTTGATTGGGGGTTGTTGTTGATTTAGACTTTGGGGTCATGGTCGAGGACGGTCGTTTATGAGTGAGCAACCCCCTACGGCTAGCCAAGAGCGCGATGCGGATGAGGAGGATGTGCGTACGAGATCGAAGCCTCACTGGGTGAAGAAAGTTCTACTCGGCGCAGTCATAATCATAGTTTTGCAAATATCGTTTCGCGTCTGGTGGGGATTTGACGCGGATCGAGCGCTACAGCTTGAAATCGATCGGATTGTTGCATCTGGCGAGCCAATCTACCCAGAGGACTTTGATCCAAGTTCACGTATTTCCGACGAAGACAATGCCGCTCGCGTCTATGTTCGCGCGAGTAAAGCACTCCGGGTTGGACCCACCGACTACGGATTGCTACGGGACATAGCCAAGAGTATTGAAAGGGTGAATCCACACTTGTCTCAACTCAAGGCACTCGCTACCAAGAACGAAGTCGCCTTGGACTTGATGCGCAGGGCGAGACCAATGGAATCTACCAACTGGGATGTACGGCAGCGGACCCCCATGTATGCCTTTATGGACGACCGCCTCGATGCAATGCGACAACTCAGCCAGTTAGCTTATGCATCAGCTCTATTATGTATCGAAGAGCGCAGGTCTCTCGATGCTTTTGATTTGATCGAGGCTATGGCCGCGATGGCTCGCTCTGTTTCTGCCCACCCCACTTTGATCGGAAATCTCAAGAGCATGGCGTATTACGGCTTGGTGATTCAAACTGTCGAGGCAGGTCTACCGAAGTTACAGATCTCCAGTGACAGAGAAACCGTTGCAGAGTCTCGGATTCCGCGATCACGAATAGAAGCACTAATCCATGAACTCTCGGATGAACATCATGTTCAGGATGGATTCGTCCGCGCGGTGCAAGTCGAGCGAGCTGGCATAGTTGATTCGATTCACGCGGTGGCGTACGGGAAACTTCGGCCAAGCTCAATGGTCGAAATACTAGGATCTAAGTTGCAATTCGACATCGTTGTACTTACCTTCCGACCGGCGCTATTGAAGGACGCTCGGTTTAGCCTGCTCCGACTCGATCAAGCCGTTCGTGCTGCGAAAGAAGAGACATGGCCTGCCTCGGCGGCGGCCTTGCCACATGAATATCCTCAGTTCAGGTGGCTTGATTTCTGGCGCCACTACCTGAGCAACCTATGGGAACCAGCGATTAATCGATCGGTCTTGCTCCACTTTCGGCACTTGGCCGAGCTGAGGATGGCCTGTATCGCGCTGGCGCTTCGACTCTACGAATTTGATCATGGTAAGGTTGCGACTTCGTTGGATGAACTTGTGCCGGACTATCTGCCGGCGGTTCCGATTGATCCGTTTGGGGACGGGGAACAGGCTCTTGGATACGTAAGAGACATAGCGCGGCCGCGGCTTTATAGCATTGGTCCCAACGGGATTGATGAAGAGGGGCGTGTCACGTTTCGAGGGAATGGAAAACTCAACTATGACAGGTTCGACATACCGTTCTTTCTTGATGGATCGAGGCCAAGAACTGCCGAGGAGTTGAATACTCCCGCCCTACCGCTGCCAACTGAGTGATGCCTAGTTCATCGTTGATTTTTTTAAGAAGCCTACGCTTGATTGGAACATTCGTTCTGTGTCGGCGTCGGTTCGTTCTTCTTCTTCGTCATCGATGTCGGCGAGGTTGGCGACGCACATGGGGCAGGCTACTACGTCGAGGTGGAACTGGGTGTAGCTCTTCCATGGCTCGTCCAGGACGCCCAGAGATAGTGAGCCTAGTGTTGATCGCTTTAGGCAGGTCAGGCGTTGCTCTCGCCAGACGCGGGCTACGGTGATGTCTGCTTGGGACTCATCTAAGCAGGAAAGATCGGATACGTCTCTATTTGCCAGGAATTTTTGGAGCTTCTGGATTGCTCGGAACTTGATGCCGGCGACGGCTTTTTGGTCGATTTCCAGGAGCTCGCCGATTTCGATGTTGCGCCGACCGCCGAAGAAGAGTAACTCGATGACCTGAAGGTCGGTGAAGGCTTGGCGGTCGCGCATGTCGTGGATGAGCTCTCTGAGGACTTCGCTCAGCAGCTTGGCTTGCTCGCCGGTTGCCTCCGCTTGGACGGCGATGCCGCTTGGGGTTTCTTCGGTGCCGGGGACGATGCGGTCCCACCAATCCTCAGAGTCAGCAGGTTCCGAAACCATCTTCATTTTCTTTGAGCGAAGTAAGTCGTAGAGCTTGTAGCGAAGAATCGTGAACAGATACGTCTCAAGCGATCGGGTTGGATCGAAATGAGTCGCTGACTGGAGAAAGCCAATGAAGGTTTCCTGGACCAGATCCTCTGCGTCGGCGAGGCTGGAGGTGCGCGCCCTAGCGAAGGCGAGCAGGCGACCGGAATAGCTGTCGATAAGCTCTTTCCAGGCGGCTTGGCTACCGGCGCGGATTTGCTCGATGAGATACGCGTTCGGGTTTTCGCCTGGTTCCATGCTAACGCTCGCCTGTGACGGGGATCGGGATGGCCTATCGAAAAAAACCGGTGCGGGAGACCATCCGAATTACGCCTTGTAATGGTACGCGGATTGTGGTGATAATGCTACACCTGATGGGCCGGGCGCGATTAGTATATTGTGAAAACCGTGTATTCCTGTTTGGTTTGGTAGAGAACGCGATCGTTCTGGCGAGAAGAATAGAGAAGCCCCGCCCGGCCGGGTTGTGGCGGAAGGACGAGGCGTTCTTGCGTGTTATCTACATTGATCCGGAAGTTGATCTATGTCGCGCTGCCTTGGAGGAATTCTTGCGGTGATTTTGGCTTGAAACCTCTTGGGTAAAGCAGGGCGAGGAACGCTATTGAGCATAGGACTAACACGACGACCAAACCTCCGCGTTCATCGTCGCCTAGCGTGTAGCGGACGCATTCTCGATGCCCAGCATTTGCCGAGACTGCTGTCGATTGTTCGATGAATTGGCCGAGTTCCATACCGTCAACCCTAGCGAAGTGTCGGGCGTCTGGTTCGGGCAGCACGATCGGGGTGTCGTGTCCGTGCTCGGAGACGAAAACCTCGCCGCGTGCATTCGCGACGTCGATCCTGTTTTCGGCGTCAGCGACTCGGGATTCGACGTCGCCGATGACCTGGAACCTCATAGATGAACCCGGTTCGCTCCACTTTTGACAATGGTCCCAATTTCGTGCGATACCTGTTATTGATGCGCCGACGCCGAACGCGAAGAGGGTCGTCATTAGTGGACGCAATCCGCCTCTCCAGAAACCAATTTTGGCGAATGGGGTCGCTTTGGTCATCGCATAGACAGCACCGACGAAGCAGGCGATGTTGCCAATGACTACGCCTGTGCGGTCATCGAATGAGAGATCGCCAGCAAGATTTACCACGAAGGTCGCGATCGCCCCGCCGCTGAGGGCGAAGGCCATGAGTGCCCAGAAAAACCTTGTGAACCCGCCGCGAAGACGTAACCCGTTAGCGAGCGCGCTTTGTCGTAAGCCCGTTGCGAATGGGCTTTGTGGGTGTTTAAGTGCATACTCAGCATCCGACGCCGTCTGCGCGGCGTTCATCGCAGGATTGTTGGACCACGTCGGCGTATCTTGCTCCGTGACCGTTCGAGCATGCCGGTCCGGGGGCGTTGACGCGCCGGATTCCTTGTTCGTTGTCGGCGAGTGTTGAGGAGTCCATGTTCCCCACGAAGCGCCCGCCTGGACGATGAAGGCAGCTGCTGCCGCGACTCCGGCGGCAATGAAGAGGTAGCTTTCTTCTTGACCAACATCGAAAAGGCTTGTGGTAATTGCGGTTAGAATAAATGCACCCAGTGCTTTGCCGAAGATCGGGCCGAAGCGTATTTCGCCAACGTTTTCATCTGCTAGTTTTCGCCAGTCGGCGAAGGCTGCGCTTGCGACTAGTGCCAAGAACAACGGGAAGCCTCCTTCTGTCTCGAAGGCAGGTCCGGTGCCTGCGGCCAGAAGGGGAGCGGCCGCCCCTGCGGCGACCATGCGCTGTGCCCAGACGGGACCATCGCCGACGGCGAACCATGAGCTTGCCTTGCTCGCTAGACCAAGCGCTAGGCGCATCGCGACCACGAGCATTGCAGCCGCGTATCCCATCTCTTCGTTGTTTCGCAAGTCAGTTCCGATAGCGACCCAAAAACCAAGGCCTACAGCCAGACCTACGGTCAAGAGACTGGTTAACATGAACCGCTTGGTATTGAGGCTCGCGGGAGGCGCGGGTGTTGCCCACGGGACAGGTCCTCCCCCTGCGGCGGCCGATGGGACGTGAGCGAAAGGTCGTTGCGGGGATTGTGGAAGGTCGATCCCCGCTTTGCCGGCGAGCTTGCTCATTTTTTTTTCGATTTTGCGCGAGACCTTGTCGAGCTTCTTCGCGAGACGGTCTGGCATTGGCATACCTGAACCCGGTTGTCCAGGAGGACGCGGGGGCAGAGGCATTGTTGGCATACCGCTTGGTAGCGGGTTCGGCGAAGGATACGGAGAGGCCGCCGGGTCTTGTCCGCCACGTGCTACTGCACCGGGTAGACTCTTTGGACTGAACCCTGCTAAGCTCTTTTGGATTTGCTCGCCTGAGAGCATCTCTTCGATCATCTCGTCTACGGTTTGATAGCGATCCTTAGGGTCTTTTTCGAGGGCCTTTCGAATTACGTGGGCGAATGGTTTTGGAAGCTGGTCAAGCTCTGGCTGGGCCGTCAGATGTTTCATCAGCACCTCGGCCATTGACGATCCCTCGAAGGGGACCTTGCCCAGTAGCATTTCGTAGAGCATGACACCGAGTGCGTAGATATCTACGCCACGTGAATAGTTCCCGCTGCCGATCTCGGGGGCCATGTAGTGGACAGTACCGACGCTTGCGGTTTGGGCGCTGTGCCTGGAAACGGAGATGAACTTGCTGAGCCCGTAATCTCCAATTTTGACGTATCCGTCGTCGAAGAACAGGTTGCCGGGTTTTAGGTCGCGGTGAACGATTCCTCGCTCGTGCAAGTAGGATAGACCTTTCGCCGTTTCGCGTGCGAAGAAGGCAGCTTTTTCTGTAGGGAATCCGTTTGGCTCTGCGATCATCAAGTCGCGGAGTGACGGTCCTGAACAGTACTCCATGATGATGATGTATTCACCGTCATGGGTCTTCTTGACGTCGAAGATCGAGACTAGGTGCGGACTTTTCAGGTTGATGCAGTGACTGACGCCCCGCAACTCTACGTCCGGGTTTTCGCGCAGGTACTTTAGTGCGACCTCCCGGCCACCGTCGCTGAGCGCGTAGTACACCTCGCCGAACCCGCCTCTTCCGACTGCACGCTGTATCGTGTAGCCGTCGAGCGGTCGATCGCCGTGTTTGAATGTGTATGCCATGATCGTTTCTTTCGTTGAACTTCGAACGTATATTCGTTCCCGACCCTTAGTTTATTCGATCGCGTAAATGTGTAATGTTCCTGCAATGTGGTCATGCAAACCACGTTTATTGTCACTGAACGCAACCATGAGGTACGTTAGACCCAGCGTGCACATATTTAACCAGCCAGCGATAGCACGTGCAAAAGATCGCCAGACGCTACAGGGCCGCCCGTCGTTAGAAATGACTTTAATCCCCAGAACTTTCTTGCCGAGGGTCTGACCATTGAACTTTCCGATGAGTAAGCCATCGTAAAGAATTGCTAGACCGACGACCAACCCGTCCGGCGGATCGCCCGAAATTCCTGTAATTGCGCAGAGAAGTCCAGATGCTCCGGCAATGATGATCATGTCCATCAAGGACGCGAGCACACGAATCCAGAATCCGGCGTAATACAGCTGTCCTGTGCGCGCTTCGGTACAGATTGATCCGTCATCAGCGAGCATTGCCGGTGTCTGAAACGGTGACAGACGAAAACCGCCCAGGCCGGGATTCGCAACTGCGACGCCTGGTGCCGCCGGAGCGATTCGAGAAAACGCCGCGACATGTGGAACCGGGGGTGGTGCCTGCCGCTGTCGAGCAACATTGCGGACTGCACCGTCGAGGCTCTTGGTGCTGAATCCCGCCAAGCTCTGGGCGACCGTCTCCACATCAAGCAGATCATCCACAAGTTCGTTTACGTTCTGATATCGATCTTTGGGATCCTTTTCAAGCGCTTTGCGTATGACTTTCCCAAATGGCTCTGAAAGTCCCTCAAGTTCAGGTTGAGAGGTGAGGTGCTTCATGAGTACCTCAGCCATCGACGACCCTTCAAACGGCAGGCGCCCGAGGAGCATCTCGTACAACATGACGCCCAATGCATAGATGTCGACGCCCTGCGCATAGTTTCCGCTGCCGATTTCCGGGGCCATGTAATGAACGGTTCCGACGCTGGCGGTTTGTCCGCTGTGGCGAGAGACGGACATGAACTTGCTTAGTCCGTAGTCTCCAATCTTAACATAGCCGTCTTCGTAAAAAACGTTTCCGGGTTTTAGGTCGCGGTGAACGATTCCTCGCTCGTGCAGGTACGAAAGTCCCTTGGCGAGTTCCCTGACAAAGAACGCCGCTTTCTCTGGCGCGAACCCTTTGGGTTCTGCGATGAGCATATCACGAAGAGATGGTCCGCTGACGTATTCCATAATGAGGGCGGGCTCACCATCGACCGCCTTGACGACGTCGAAGATCGATACAAGGTGCGGGCTTTTGAGATTAATACATGCGCCTACGCCACGAAGCTCCATCTCGGAGTTGTTGCAGAGGTACTTGATTGCGACCTCGCGACCGCCATCGCTAAGTGCATAGTATACTTCACCGAAACCGCCCTTTCCGGCAGCCCGCTGAATCGTGTAGCCGTCTACCGGCCGATCGCCATTTTTGAATTTGAATGCCATTGCAATTCGTGAAAACGGGGGTTTGTTCGATTGTGTTTTCAGCTTACCGACTACCTGCCTGCCGGTCGCCTTTATCTCTTGCCTCGTACGCTAAAGCTTAGTTGAACCTGGTCTTGCCGCTTGCCATGGTTGAAGCACCATTGTGACCCCGGCAATTTCGATCGATTCGCCCAGGTTGAGCGGTTTTGCTTCCGTGTCTACATGTCCATCGCTCTTGGCGCGGATCCACAAACCCCCATCTCTCTCGAACAGGACCAGCGTCGGTCCTGCGTGGCGGCAGGTTATATGGGACTTGCTGCTTGATCCTACGGTCGCATGGTGATCGAGCAACACGACGCGTCGGACGTCGTTCGGCATTTTTGTTGTATCGCTCAGGTCGAGCACGGCTGTCGTGCTTCGGCGACTTGGCAGGCGGAACGTGAACTTCGCCTTCTTGCCAAGAACGACTCTGTCGCCGTCGCGCAGCAATTCGTGTTTGGTCATCCGCCGTGCGACTTCGATGTCCTTGGCGCTGAAGATGAAGTATCCGTCGTCAACGCGGGCGACGTTCGCGTGTCGCTCTGCAACGTCGCTGAAGAGCGGGACATCTGCCGGGGTGTCCGATGCAGCTCGACCGATTGATGCCTGTGGACTTCGCACGATGAGGTAGCTTCCGCCGCCGTCCACCAAGAGGAGCAGTTTGTCGTGCCCGTTTCCTTGTTGACCTAGGGCTGGCATGCCGGTCGTGTCGTCGAGTGAGGTCGCCCTTCGCTTAGGGGTATCGCCGCGTACGACCATACTTCGAGCTATGTTTACGCGGTCTGCGAGTGGTCCAGCTGCGAGGTCGGTGTGGAGTTGCTGCAGATTGGAGAGTTCTTCAACCGCCTTTTCGATCCATTTCGCTTTGGGGAGCTTGCGTGCCAGGCTCATGGCTTTCTGCCTTGCTTCGCCGTAGGCATGTCGTGCAAGACATTGACCCGCTTCTGCTGCGATTGCGAGCATGTCGCTGAGTTCTCGCCGTTGCGGAAGCGATTTCCCGAGGTCTCCCAAGCATGCGAGTTCGTTCGAGGCGCGATGGAGGTTTCCTTCGCGAAGGGAGTTGGTGGCGTTCTGGAGGACGGCATCACACACCTTCGCTTCGACCTGGGCGACTGCTTCGCTTTGGGCGTCTATTGTTTTTGCACGGCGGACGCGCTGGGCTGCTTCGCCTAATTGTCCTGCCTTCAGGAGTCGTTCGGCATGTTCTACGTTGCGCGAAGCATCGCCTGTTCTTTCGTCAACTTTGCGGCGAAGATCCTTGGCTGCAACGTCGTTTGGGGCAGCTTGATCTAGCATATCGCGTCCGGCGGCGAGGGAGCCTCGTTCAATTCGCTTTTGTACGGCGTCGATGCGACCATGGCGCGAATGATCTTGCCGCTGCTTCTCGGCTGCGACTACTTTGACGTATCCGCGCAGCTCGTCGATTTCGGGGTTTGACTGGCCGCCTGCTTGAGCTCGATCGAGGTCCATCATCGCTTCTGTGAACTTGTCGTCTCGGTAGTACTCTCGTGCTCGGTCGAGGAACTTTTGACCGAGGGCTTCGATGACCGCCAGACTCCGCTTGTGTTCGCGAAGGTCAGGTGCGGACGCAAGTCGGTAGGCCTCGTCGATCCGACCATCGCGGAGTGCCTTCTCGGCGGCGCGAAGTCGCATGAATTGAAGTTGGCTGAACATCGAACTTAAGTCTCCTCGGACACAAAGGCCCGCCTGAATCGGCGATGATACGCCGCAGATGAGCCGCCACAAACCGGATCGCGTGTTTGGGCCGATAATCTGGAAGATGCTGGCCCTTTCGCGATCCCAACAACCGTGAATTCGTTCGCAAGACGGAATTATTCGTTGCTGCGACCATGTTTAGGGAAGGTCTTAGCTTCTTCTGGGGTGTAGCCCGGAGACTTGCACCGTCGATAGTGAACAGAAGTGGCGATCGGAGCGCGGAAGCGACTATCGCCAGAAATGGAGCCCAAAGATGCGGAAAAGCCTCGGAAACCGTCCCATGAGGGGGATCACATGCCTTCTACTCGCTATTTCTATGTCGATGTGGGGGGGCTGTGCGACGCTCGCCCATCGAAGCAGCTACGACTATCCGGGGAAGCGTCTTGTGGAAGAATGTGAAAACAAAGGGGATACCTGCCCTTGGCTGGCTGCTGATTTCACGCTGCTCCTTGCCGGCGTCGCTCCTGGTCTCATCGCGCTTGCGGTGGACTTTGGAACGGGCGCCTGGAAGCATGAGCACTATGGCGAGTCCCATTTCTAGCAGTCGCACGTAAACCATCTGTGATATCTTCTTGCGAGTGACGATCTAACACATTGTGAAATATGGTGTTACGGCGACTTTGTGAAATTTTTCATTGACTCGGGCGGTGGCAAGCGTACACTCTCGGATCGTGTTTGAGCCAGTCTTCTTGGCTGAAGAACGCATGCGGTTGCTGAGTTTTGACGGGCGAAGAGAATAAGTCCGCTGCAGTTGGCCGGTATTTAGAAGGTTAGAGTTTTGACGCTTCTGATGTGGATAGAACCCTACGCCGCAATCGGCGCAACGGTCCTCATTGCAATCACCGTTGCGATTGGGATGCTCGTTATTGCGCACACGATTGGCCCGAAACGACATGGGCCTGTCAAAGACACGCCTTACGAATCGGGGATGCCCCCCCTCATCGATACACACCGTCGGTTCCATATTCGGTTTTACATCGTAGCGATGCTTTTCATGCTGTTCGATGTCGAACTGATCTTCATTTGGCCTTGGGCGGTTTCGTTTCATGAGGCTGCGACTACTCAAGCGGTTATTCCGTTAAACCACGGAACTGACGTAGGAAAGGGATTCTTGCTTATTGCGATGGGCTTTTTCTTTCTACTGTTGCTGTTTGGGCTTCTGTATGAGTGGAAGAAAGGGGCTTTTGAATGGGATTAAACGTCACGGGCGAAATGCCCTTTCAAGCGAGCAAGGAAGATTTCGTTAGCACGAAGCTTAGTTATCTCGTGGATCTACTCCGTAAGAATGGGGTTAACTGGGCCCGGAAGAATTCTCTTTGGCCAATGCCTTTTGCGACAGCTTGCTGCGGGATCGAACTGATGGCCACCGGCGCGAGTCGTTACGACATTGCTCGGTTTGGGGCGGAGGTTATGCGGTTCACGCCACGCCAATGCGACCTGTTGATATGCGCGGGGCGCGTTGCGATTAAGACAATGCCGGTGTTGCAGCGGATCTATATGCAAATGTCAGAACCTAAGTGGGTTATCAGCATGGGCGCTTGTGCGAGTACCGGCGGCGTGTTTGATACCTATGCGGTTGTGCAGGGAATCGATCAGTTTCTTCCTGTCGATGTTTATGTTCCGGGATGTCCGCCGCGTCCGGAGACATTGCTAGAAGGCGTCATGGCGATTCAGAAAATTGTCGAACAAGACGGCGTTCGAAGTAGCGCCGATCGCGGTCGAGGGACGGGGCTAACCGTTCAGCCAACCATTCAGGTCGATGTGCAAGGAAGGAAGAGCGATTAGTCTTGGGAGCGAGTGACCATCCAATCGTGAAACTCCTTTGCGAGAAGTTTCCGGGGGTGGACTTTGCCCCTGCGCCGCTACTTGCTCGGGACAACCCGGAGGCCGAACAGATCTACGTTCGGTTGGAACCGTCGAACCTGCTTGAGGTGATGCGGTTTCTTTATGACGATGAGCGTTGCGCGTTCGAGCAGATGTGTGACGTTACCTGCGTCGATTATCTGAACTTTCCCAAAGCGAGAGATCGCTACGGCGTGACTTACTCGCTTCTTTCGATCA
>JAJDDZ010000247.1 GCA_029260025.1 Phycisphaerae bacterium
ATTCCCATGCTGACCGACCCGAGATTCAGCAGGCACTCGCGTCGGGAACGGGCGAGAGCATCCGGTGGTCGCATACGGTTGCACATTACATGAAGTATCTTGCCGTTCGCGTCGGAACCGCAGACGAGACCCTGGGCGTAGTGCGCGTATCAATGGCCGTCGAAAATATCGCCGCGCGCTCGCACCAAGCCAAGCAATTGGCTGTCACGATGGCTCTTGTTTCCATGCTCGCAGCCATCGTCCTTGCTTGTGCGATTGCTCTTCTGTGGAGCCGTCGAATCAGGCGAGTCACTGAGGCGGCGCGGAGTCTCTCGGCGGGAGATTTGTCGGCTCGCGTCGAGGTTGTTGGGAACGATGAGGTCGCAGCCCTCGGTCGGTCGTTAAATGAAATGCGAGAAAAGCTCTCCGCGGATCTCGATACCATCGATCGTCAACGCCGGACTCTTGACTCACTAGTCTCGCAACTTCGGGAAGGCGTTGTTGTAGCTGACGCCGTCGGTAGAATAGTCTTGATCAACGCCGAGGCGATCGGGATGTTGCAGCCAACGCCACTGGCGGCCGAAGACTCATATGTCGGTAAGTCGGTGGAACAGTTCATCCCGCATCACAAGCTTCACGGACTGCTCTTTCAACCGAATCGACCGGGCTCTTCCGATCTGGCCGGTGACAAGACAGGCCGATCGTTCCGAGAAAGCACAGAAGATGTCGAGCTACGCCTTTCGACCGCCACCGGAGATCGAACAGTGCTCGCGCGAGCATTCGATGTCCGGTTGCCCGCGGAAACCGCGAAACGTGCGTCGATCCAGTCCCCAGCTCAGGTCGGGCGTGCACTTCTTCTTACTGACATTACTGAACTCGCGAAAATGATGCAGGTCAAGGCGGACTTGGCGGCGAACGCGTCGCATGAATTGCGAACGCCTCTATCCGCGATCAGAGCAGCCGTGGATACACTCAACTCCATTGACGTCAAGACCGACACGGACAAAGTCAATCAGCTGCTAGATGTTGTCGATCGACACAGCGGACGGATGGAGGCGATGATCTGCGACCTTCTTGAACTTTCGCGCCTAGAATCGGGGGCGGGTCGCATTGAAGCGGTTAGCGTGTCGAGTGCCAAGACTCTGGAGGACTGCCGAATGAGCTTCGCCGGTGCGGCAGCAGCGAAGAAGATCCGTTGGAAAATTAATGTGCCAGACACCGACATCACGATCGCAACAAGTGCCTCATTCCTCGCCATCATCTTGCGTAACCTTATCGAAAATGCGGTCCGCTTTACTGAGCCCGGAGGCGAGATCAAGCTTACAATTCGCCAAGAGGGACAAACCGTGGCCTTCAAAGTCGAAGACTCCGGATGCGGCATCGCCCGAGCCGATCAGGAGCGCGTTTTTGAACGATTCTATCAGGTAGAACAAGCCCGGTCAGGACCAAGCAGAGGGACGGGTCTCGGGCTCTCAATCGTGCGTCACGCCGCCGCAGCAATTCGCGCTCGCATAGAGCTTCAAAGTTCATTCGGTGTTGGGACAGAGATCACCATCTACGTCCCGTTCTCATGATGTCCAAGTCGTTCCGGTGAATGCCAAAGACAGTTCGGCAGTCGAAGCACCATCTCGATTGGATGAATCGCACCGCGATGCTCAGTCGATCTCGGCATACTGCCATCATCCTAGAACCGCAGCGACCTACGAATTCTTCCAGACGTATGTTCCATCGACGGACTAAGGGCATGCCGTGATTGCGAGGTCGTAAGCGACTAACTTAACGGCATCCACATGGCGCACAATGTCGGCTACGTTCGGCGTCTCAAGTTGGGGCTGGGGGGACTCGCGACGAACGTAACAGGAGTACTCAGGTATCGCGCCGGAAGTGTCCTTGACGCGATCCACGGTACCGATGATATCCGCTACATTGGTAAGCTCGTCGTCGTCCGTATCACCGAATCTTGCGGTCGCCATTACCACAACAGCTGAGGCGGACGGGCAAGCGAGTTCGTTCCCCGCGCAGTCCAATGGCAATTGTGCGACACCGTAGACCGAATCTGGAACGATCGCGGCTCCACTCAGCCGAAGAGTCTCACCGCCGAGGGCGCCGGCCCAATCGAAGTATTCAGGCTCGCATCCCAGCGTTGCACAACGGTAAAACGTTTGAAACGAAGGCGAGTCGAGACAAGTCGTAACGGGGAGCCCGTTCGCGTCGAGCAGCCTATTAACGTAGCGAATCTCACCTTCAAGGGAGGAGAAGTCGGGTTGATTCCCTGGGAAGGGCATTCCAGGGTGATAAAGCGACGTCAAGCTAATACTTAGTGCCGTATCCTCGCCAGCGCCAGCAACTGGAACGACGAAGGAAAGGGTTCGTTGTAGGTCCGCATCGGCGACTGACTCGACGGGCAGCGCGGAAATTTCGCAAGCGTCAATGATTCCATTGTTGTCAGAATCTGGTTGGCATTCGTCGGGGACCAAGTTGGCGTCGCAATCTTCGCTCGCAGGTACTACTGTGACCGAAATGTTGTCCACCTCCCATCCGATCGTTCCACTGACGAACCCGTCGCTGGCGAATCGAAACTCAATCGCAACGTCTTGGTTCGCAAACGCTGAGATGTCGATGGATTCCTCCACCCAAGTCGCCGACTCGCCGCTTGTTTGCCAAACGACTGCATCGTTAACATAGACGCCTACGAAGTCAAAATCGAGCTCCGTATCGACCATGCTGCAGAAATCCAGGGTGATTTGTCCCGGAGGAACGTACATCATGGGTGCGGCAAGAACGCCTGCTTGCGAGTTGCCATAACTACAGCTTCCCGAATCGCCCGCGTGCATCCATTGCGCTCCGATGCAAGTCGGGGAAACGACACAGGAGGTAGTCGCCGAGAAAATGCCAGACGTGGACCAACCGGCGGGAAGGCCAGCTTCGAAATCTTCGCTCAAAATGGTCGAAGCGCCCGCCACGTCGCATACATCGAGTAATCCGTTGCCATTGCAGTCCGGTGCGCCCCCCGCCAGGTCGCAAATGTCCGCGACTAGATTTCCGTCACAGTCAGCCGCAGACTCGCAGTCGTCGGGCAGGCCGTTAGCGTTGCAATCGGGCGCACCCCCGGAAATCTCGCACTCGTCGGCAATCCCGTCGCCATCACAATCTTCGCATTCGTCAGGTATTCCGTTATTGTTACAATCAAGGCTCAGCGATTGCGTTAGGTCACAGCCGTCAAGCTGACCATTGCAGTTGCAGTCAAGCTTGTCCCCGAAAGGAAAGAACTCTTCGGCATCGAATTTCCCGTTACCGTCGCAATCGACTTCGCATTCGTCCGGGATCGTGTTGCTGTTGGTGTCCGCACTAAAACCCGAAGCAATGTCGCAATCGTCCTGCAATTGATTGAAGTTGCAGTCATTCGAGTTCCCCGGAACAAAGGCGAATCCCGTCGCAAAGTTAAGGCCGTGGTCGTTTCCCCCGATAATGGTCCGCCGAAACCATCCTGTACATCCGTCAAACTCGAACATCCTCGCGTCGGTGAGATGTGAGAATCCCACGTCTTCCTGCCCGCTGCCTAATGCAACCGAGCTAAAATCTGTCCCGGTTCGAGTAACGTAGACGTTGTGGTCTGGACCGATTCGAATTCCCCAAGGACTATCTTGCGTGATTCTGTCAATCGTGCCGACTTGGGCCCACTTCCCACGCGGGAGACCGCGGTTTCCGTCATATTCTAGAACTTCGTCAGTTCCGAAGCTGGCCACCAGAAGATTCCCATCTGACTTGAATGCGATACCCTTCGGTTGATCCATCCCGCCGTTATTGGTAGCGGGGACGAATGCCTTGACAAAAGCGCCTGTCACTCCGTCGTACTCGAGCACCTCGA
>JAJDDZ010000248.1 GCA_029260025.1 Phycisphaerae bacterium
CAGTTGCATTGCATCATCAACGTTGAATCCGTCTTTGGCCTTGCGATTCACCACTAGGTCTGTGTACTCGTCAAAGACCGCTGTGATGATGGCTGACTTATCGGTCAGGCCAGTTGCGTTTCGGCAACCCAGGTCGATCACAGTCTCGAAGAGATTCTTTTGATTCGGCACACCCCATGTCACATAAACCCGGTGCTTCGTCGTGGCAGTGCAACCCAGAGGCGGCTCACCTTCCGGCGTGAAGGTCCAGTCGATGGAAAGCGGGTCGAAGTACTCGATCGTGTTCACCAGCGGCACATTGGCAGCCACATTGTTTAGCGTAAGCACATTATTCCACGGGAGGACCGTCTTGGTAAACGTGTAGATTTCCGAGCCGCTCGTTGCCGTTCCGGTCACCGTGATTAGGCCGCTCAAAGCGTCCGCCGGAGTGATGTCGAACTTAGTAGACAGGACCATCGTTGTACCTCGCGGATAAACCACCGGTATATTATGGTCCCCGACATCATCGTTGTCATCATCGGGTGGGTTGGAATTATCCTTCCAGTGAGTCGTTGGGTAGGCCGTGTTGTTGTCCTGCGCGACATATTTCACGTTGGCCCCGCCGAACGTTACGAACTGCGGAGTAATTTTGAGGATTTTAACCACTCTCGAATCGCTGCTGATGCATATTTCTCCGCAGGTGTCGGTTCCTGAGATTGCTCCTTCTAGCTCTATCGTTGGTTGACCGCCGGGTGCGTCGGGGAGGATGGTTACTGTGACTGTGACTGGTGTTTTGAGGGGGCCACATGTGGCGGTCTTTGGAGAGACGGTAAGCGTGACCCACTGGCGAAGCTCTGGTTCAACGACGCGGGCACTGAGGCTCATCTCGGCGCAGTCCGGCGAGCAAATTGCCACGCCATCCAATGCAATCGCGTCGCCCGGGCAGAGGATCGCTGAACCGACCGGGGGAGGATCGCAGGGTTACGCCCGCGCGCTCAAACCAAACAGAGGACGCAACAATCGCGCAAAAAACAGCGGCAGTGCCATTCGTGACTGTCCCTCTTTTACTTCTTTTACTTTTACTCCTCTTTTACTCCCTTGGAGGCATGGGGGCGGTCGCGTTCGGTCGGTGATCAGAGCCTTGGGCACCTGCTCGGAACCAGTCCTCAAGGTTTACTGACATCGCCTTCCCGCCATAAGCTTTGCCCGCGAGCAATACCACGACGTTGCCGTCTGTCGCTGCGTAGACCCGGCCCCACCAGTAGTTCCTCGCACCACCTACGAGCGAGCGAGGTAGTGTTGGATCAACTTGATGAAGATCGCGGTCACGAATCCGTTCGCGTTTTTGAATAGCCTCAGTTTGTTCTGGCTGTGGAAGCTCTGCAATCTGGCGCATTTCGTCAATGGAGAGTGGTTCCCCGTTTCCGTGGCGCGGTCGCTCATCAAAAACGAGGTTAGCTCCATACGCGGTCTGGGCCATTCGGCCCAAATGAATAATAGACGGGGCGTGTTGCATGACGTCAATTACGACGACACGGAGATACTCTTGCGCGTCCATGACCTGATTCTCGTTCAGCGCCCCTTCACCGTCTACAGGGATTAATAGTATGCCGATTCTTGCAGTCGTCTGAACTACAAGAACTCGATATTGGTCAGTCGTAAAATCGACGGTTGTCGCATCACAGCCTTCGATCGCATCGACGACCGGGGCGATCCTTTCTGCTAGGTTTTTTACAAGCTTGTCGTTCTTTAGCATTGCTTGAATCCATGCCGCCGATACGTTGCACGCCTGGTGAAAGGCATCTGGACGAGTATCGCCTGAAAGCTTGCTCGGGCAAATACCGGCGCGAAAGAAATCGACGATCGGTTCTGGCAACCCCGCGGCGAGGCCTGCTGGGAGTGGGAACTCCGTGGAGCAGGGTTCCTGTGCCCCGCGCGCTACGGCGACATGGACCAAGGCGCAGCACGCCAGATTAATTACATGAATTGGCTTCGTTTTGCGGATCATAATAAAGCTCCATACGTTCGCAATCTTAGACTACGGACAACCATTCGGTAAAGGCGTCGGGAACGGGTCTACTGTATTGCATAGGTTGATGGCAAGCACGGAGTCGTAGTACACCCAGCACTGATGGTTGCCAGTGGCGAGGTTCGGACACAAGATTTCTTTGAGTAGCGCAACGCTGTCGGAGCTGTGTGTCTCTTTGACTGCATAGTAATGTCCATTGATAACGGCAACCGCCTCCCAGTTGTTGAAGCCTCCGCCAGCGAGGTAGGCGAGTGTTTCATGACGAACCAGTCCCGGCGAATACTCAAACCATCGCGTTTCATGAGCTGCTGGATTCGCCGAAAAGTTTTGGGCATCTGTCGTTGCGTATATGTAACCTATGGAGCCCGAGACACCGAGTATTCCGCTGGCGTACCTCATTAGCTTAGCAAGATCAATGCATTCGCCGTTGTTCCCGGTCCCTCCTGCCATCAAGCCCCATGTGTTGTTACACACGGTTCCCAACTGGAAAACAGGCGGCTGTTCGTTTGTGAGGCGAGTCCAGACTCCGAGAGCGGCTTGATCAGGCGTTCCCGCCTGCGCGGCAGCCGAGCACGCAAAATTTAGTCGTCGGGCGGTAGGATGAAGCTCGTTCTGATATATCGTCCCAGTGGGGGTTCCAAGGAGTACATAAACTTCGTGCGCGGTATTCTTGATGTGACGGAAAGTCGTCGCTCCGGGTTCCTTTATAGACCAGTTGAGGTGCATTTTCGTATATGCCGTATATGCTTTGATGACGCTAGGTAGCGCATTGGTTGTCATAGTTACGGTACGATTCGCTGGTTCGCAACCCTCTACAAAAAACGGCGCCTCGCCTACGATTCCGTCCGGACCCGTCACACGAAGTATTGCCGTTCCTTCAGGACTACCGTGTGCTTTGATTGAAACAGTCAATCGCATAGCTGAACCTCGTATGAATGCGGCTGCTCGATCTGGGTTGTTCTTCCCTTCTATCCATTGTGGCCCGGTTGTGAGAGTGCCAGTCGTACCCCAGCATTTCAGACCTGCGCAGGGCGGAGCCTCGTTCCAGACGGTTACGCTGCCTGTGCCGCCAATCGTGATGTCCTTAAGTTTCACGGTAACGGGGCAGGTAGATCCAGCTGCTGATACGGAACCGGCTGCGGGACACAGGTTGGTACATGCCCCGGTTTCAGGATCGCAGCTATCCTCTGTACAAGGGTTATCGTCATCACAGGGGCCTCCGCAGCAAGGATCGTCGCTGTTGCAGCAAGCGACTTCGCACACCCCGCAATCCGGATTGTCTGGATTACAGCACGGATCTGGGTTCCCGCAGCAAGGACTCGTGGGATCGAAGCAGGGATCATCGCTCCCGCAGCCTCCACTTCCCTGGCAGCAGCGGTCGTTACAACAAGCGACGTCACCGCAGCAGGGGTCGTTGCAACAGAGATCATCGCTGTCGCAACACGCCACCTCGCACAAACCGCAATCCGGATTGTCTGGATTGCAGCAAGGATCGGGATTGCCGCAACATGGGCTTGTCGGATCGCAACAGGGATCGTCACTGCCGCAACACTCGTTGTCTTGGCAGCAGCGATCATTGCAGCAACCGGTGGTATCACCACAACACACGTCCCCGCAACACCATGGATCCGAACAGCACGGGTTGTCCGGGTTGCAACACAGGTCAACAGTCTCGTCCTGGACCGACAGGAAGGCCCCCGCTGGCACGCAACACGGGTCACT
>JAJDDZ010000249.1 GCA_029260025.1 Phycisphaerae bacterium
CGTCAAGTCGCTCGATCCAGGCGTTTGCCCTATATGCACGAAATGATTGCGATTCACTGGGGGACTCGGCGACCAGCATTTTGTGAAAGATATCTCGCATTGCTCGGGCAGGAAGAATACGAAGATGTTCGCTGCGCGTAAGGTCGGGCCATCTGGCAAGACGGAAGGCGTTGCAAACGTGTTTTTCGAAACCATTGTCGATGAGGGCTTTCTCTAGAGGGGGGCTTGCCTCGCCGATCGCGGGTGCCCATCGTTGACACTTTAACGACTTCTCCTTGAACCATCGTGATGACTCTTCAATCGCCGCCGCCACTTGATCTGTACCTGTGGCGATCACCTCACGATACTGATTGGCTTCGGGTAGATCAGGGAAACGATCGCTGTAGTATGCGATTCCAAGGTCCAACGTCTCCTTTTCGCAAAGGTGAAGGCACCAAGCTTGGGTCGTTCGAAGGACAGAGCCAACCGTAGTGCGTTCCATATTGGTCCTAGCTTGTGCCGATCAATGGCGGCGTCTGGAGATGGTGATCCGTGTGACTCTCGTACGTTTGTGCGATGGCCAGAAGCGATTGTTCGCAATAGGCTGGTGCGGTCAGTTGCAGTCCGATTGGTAGTCCGCTCGTGTCAAATCCGCAAGGGATACTCGCCGCACAAACGCCGGCGAGATTCGCGGAGATCGTGTACACGTCACTGAGATACATGGCTAGCGGATCGTTTACTTTGTCACCAATTGGAAATGCGGTTGTCGGGGCAACGGGGGTGATGACGACGTCGGCGTTTTCAAACGCTTTCTCAAAGTCCTGAGTAATGAGGGTTCTTACCTTCGCCGCCTTTCGATAATATTGATCGTAATATCCGCTAGAAAGGGCGTACGTTCCGAGAAGGATGCGGCGCTTGACCTCGTTTCCTAAGAGTTCGCCGCGAGCGTTCTCATGAAGTTCTTCGATTGTCTCCGAATTCGCGGATCGATTCCCGTAATGAACGCCTGTGAATCGGGCGAGGTTACTCGATGCTTCCGCCGTGGCAATCAAGTAGTAGCAGGCTGTCGCGTACTTCGCATGGGGAAGGGTAACCGAGACCATCGTCGCACCGGCGTCGACGAATTGGGATGTCGCGTGTCGAACTGCTTCGCGAACCTGAGAGTCCAAACCGTCGCCTAGCAATTCTTGACAAACGCCAATTCGCAGGGATGAGACTTCGCACGTAAGGTTGTTGATGTAGTCCGGAACTGCCCGCCGATCGCACGTTGCGTCGCGATCATCGTTTCCGGCGATCACCTGAAGAAAGAGGGCTGCATCGCGAACATTCCGCGTTATGGGCCCGACTTGGTCGAGGCTGCTCCCGTAGGAAACGAGACCGCGCCTTGAGACGCGACCGTAGCTTGGCTTGACCCCGACGACGCCACAATAGGCTGCCGGTTGGCGGATCGATCCGCCGGTATCACTTCCGAGCGCGGCGTAGACCATGCGTGCGGCGACCGCGGCGGCAGAACCGCCTGAGGATCCGCCCGGTACGCGCGATGTATCCCACGGATTGCACGTGGGTCCAAACGCGCTATTTTCGGCGCTACTCCCCATCGAAAATTCGTCAAGGTTTGTCTTGCCCAGGACGATTGCTCCTTCTCGTTCCAGGCATTCGACGACGTGTGCGTCATACCCTGACACAAATCCAGCCAGCATTTTGGATCCGCACGTTGTGGGGGATGATGTCGTACAAATGTTGTCTTTGATCGCGATCGGGACCCCTGTCAACCTTCCTGGATCATGGCCAGCATCGACCGCGCGATCAATTTCGGTTGCTCGTGCGATGGCGTATTCTCCGCACACATGCAAAAAGCAGTGAAGCTCGCCATCCAGGGCGACGATTCGGTCTAAGCATTGGCGGGTTGCATCGACCGCGCGAACGCCTTGCTCGCGGACAACTGCGGCGAGTTCGTAGGCAGTTTCGGGGATTGACACGCTTACGCATCCCCTTGGTCAAGAACTTTGGGGACGCGTATGAAGCCATCGTGACTGTCAGAGGCGTTCTTGAGCGCGTTCTCCGATGACCAGCTTGTTTGAGGAAGGTCCGCCCGTAGCGCACTCAACGGGGCGATTGTTGATTCCGTAGGTTCAACATGCGACGTATCCAACTCGTCGAGAACCGCGACGAACCCGAGGACTTTCGACAGCTGATGTGCGATCGCTTCGACTTCGCCGTCGGCGACTTGGATCCGCGCTAAGTGGGCGACATGTCTCACCGTTTCGCTGTTGACTTTATCTGACATTGGTATTGCAGGCGAAGAACTCATAGTCGCCGCGCTCCCTCACGCAGCCAATGCAACCTATCGTAACGATCTCTCCGGTCAAGCGCTTGCGGTCTGTTCGGAGGGTTTACGCGGACACTTGGTAGCGGCGACGGCGAGTAAGATCCACCCGGCGATCATTAACACGCCGCCAATGGGTGTGACCGGGCCAAGAAACCGCCATGCCATGTCGGATAGCGCCATCGCGTACAAGCTTCCCGAAAACATGACGGTTCCAAACAAGAAACACCATCCCGCAATGTGCGCAGACCGAGACGGTCTCGCATAAGCGATTAGGCCGACCGCGAGGATGGCAAACGAATGGTACATATGATATCGGGCGGCGGTCTCGAAAATGGTTAAGGCATCGGGGCCGACAATTTCCTTTAGACCATGGGCACCAAACGCCCCGGCCGCGACCGCCAAAGCGCCAAAGATACCACCGACACATCCCCAATGCTTATTCACGAGAGTCCTTCTCCGTTTGCATTGTCTCTGGCAAATCGCGTTGGTTTTCGCGCTTGTCCGCCTGAACATTCGTAACTTCAACATCAATAAACCCGTCATCAACGGTGTGCTCGCTATGCGAGTCCCCTTGATGCATGACTACGAACTGCCCACGGAACTTCTTCGAAAGTATCCGCGCCGCCCAGCGACGGCAGGGTGGTATCAGCAGGAAAAGACCGATCGCGTCGGTTATGACCCCGGGGGTGATGAGCACGAGTCCTGCTGCGAGGATCAAAACACCCTCGACCATCGCCCCCGCGGGCATTTTTCCTGAACCAAGGTCCGCCTGAATTTGAGTAAGGGTCTTGAGACCTTCATGTCGGGCGAGCGAAGCCCCAATCGCGCCAGTCACCAGGACGAGCATAATCGTTGGCAGCCAATCGATCGCCCCGGCGATTTTGAAAAGAAGCGCGAGCTCCACAATCGGAACCAGCGTCAAGAGCAGTAAGAGGTATAAGAACATCGCGACTTATCGGTCCTTTCTCGCTGACCATCAGCGAGTTGGTGCAGGCTAACACGCACGGAAAAGGGCGTCTACCCGCATTCAGAGAACCTTCACCGAGTTCTCGGGCTGTCCGATAAAAGGATGCGGCTTTGAAGTCGCGGAAATGGGTGATTGTCGCCCTAAGTGCGCTTGCATTCTGAGGATCAGGGAACCGGTCATGAGAGAAGCAATCGAAAGCGAATCAACTCTGCCGGCGAGGACACGGTTCGATGTAATCGACTTTGTGCTCATAGTTGCGGTCTGCGCGCTGACAGCGGCCGTACTCTCCAAAGATATTGGGGTTGGCGGAATGCACGATCCTGACTCATCCGCGCACGCTATGGACGGAGTCTTAATCCACGATTGGATTTCGACCGGCGGGGAGGCAATCACCTCGC
>JAJDDZ010000250.1 GCA_029260025.1 Phycisphaerae bacterium
GTTCGCGGCGGGTTGGGCCTGAGCTTACGAGTGTTGCCTCGAAGCTGACGCCCGCGTTTGTTCAGCAGTGGGCTTGGTCGCCGCAATCGTTTAGACCCTCGACGCGCATGCCGCACTTTTTCATGCAGGAAAACAACCGGGAAGAGAGCGCGAACGAGGTCGATCCGAAACCGACGCTTCGGACGCAAACGGAAGTGGCTGCGATTAGCCAGTATCTGATTGCGGTTTCTCAGGAATGGGAGCCAATTGCGATTCCGGACGGCATGATGGGCGATACGGAGCGCGGGCGGGAATTGTTTACTAAGACTGGGTGTCTTGCTTGTCACTCGAACGTGTCTGAGTTTGGTGAGAAATGGATTACTGAGGATCTCGTCCATCGGGAGGGGATCAGCGAGGAGACTGCGCTTTACCGTTATAAAGGAATGACCAAGGAGCAGCGGACTCGGTATGCGATGGACAACTTCTCGACGCAGGTCGATACGTTTTTCGATCCTGAGAGTGTTCTGTTTGATTCGGACGCAGATTACAATTCGCCGACGTTTAGTCGCTTTGCTCCTGAGCTTACCGGGATCGGTTCAAAAGTGAACATTGATTGGTTGTATTCATGGTTGGTTGAGCCAACGCATTATTCGCCAGAAACGAAGATGCCGAGCATGCGCCTGACGCCGCAGGAGGCGACGGATCTGGTTGTTTACTTGATGTCTCTGACGAATGACGAGTTTGAGCAACGGGAATTCTCTACGGACGGTGAAGCGGAGACGATGGCTGATGATTTGATGTTCATGTTGTTGTCGTCGCAGCGGAGCGAGCGACGTAGTCACTCTATTATGCTCGACGAAGGTAAGGAGCTGACCAATACGCTTGTGTCTCTGCTCCGTGGGTCTGAGGCGATCGGCGATGAGCGGGCGCATACGCTTGTTGAGGCAATGTCGCTTAAGGAAAAGAAGCTGACGTATCTCGGTAGCAAGATGATTGGGCATTACGGTTGTTATGCGTGCCATAAGATTCCGGGCTTTGAAACGACGACTCCGCCTGGGACGGATCTGACGCCCTGGGCGGAGAGACCTATCGCGCAGCTGGACTTCGCTTTTTATGATCATGCGTTCCACGACATGCGACACGAGAAGGAAGAGACTTTTTCGTATGTGTATCCGCGTGATGCTGAGGAATTGAATTACCAATCGCCACTTGATGATCGTGCGAAGGAACAAATCACGCATACGCATGCCGCCTTCGCTAAGCATAAGATGCTCAATCCGCGGATTTGGGATCGCGAGAAGATAAAAAGGCCCTACGACAAGCTTAAGATGCCTAACTTCTACTTCACGGAAGAGGAGTCTGAGGCGTTGACGACGTACTTGTTATCTCGAATTCCGCCGCGCGTTACGGACGCGCTTGCCATCGATTACGAGGGTGCAACGATTGGACCAATCGCGGAAGGGCGACTTCTTACTCGCGAGCTCAACTGCGTCGGATGTCATCAGATCGAAGATAACGCCCCGATGATTCAGCAATACTTCCGACGGGAGATTTCTGGGAAGTTGGTGTTTGATATTACGAATGCGCCGCCACTGCTTTGGGGGCAGGGTGCGAAGGTTCAGCATAACTGGTTCCATAAGTTCCTGGGGCAGGTGGAGACACTTCGTCCTTGGTTGCAGGTTCGGATGCCGAGTTTCAACTTGACGGGTGAGCAACAAACGACGCTCGTGGAATACTTCGCTGCTTTGAATCAGGATGAGTCGCGATCAATTGAGGAGTGGACGGCGCCGGTTGATGAGTATCGTGCTGTCAATGGCCTAGACGCGCCTTGGTATGAGCAGGAGAATCTTGGCGTTCAGACGGATGAGCTTCGGAGGTTTGGGGTCGAGCGCAAACTGGTTCGCCCGGCGAATGTTGACCCGCTGGAGACTCAAGGGAACCGCCTTGCGAAGGCGCATGAACAATTGCTTGATCGGACGGGGTTCTTGCAGAAACTGTATGACGTGAAGTATCCGTTTGTTGAGCCTCCGTCGCCGCTGTCGCCCGCGGATCGCTATGCGAATGGTGAGCACTTCTTTAACGACATGGGTTGTTTGAAATGTCACGTCATGGGTAACATGGTTGACGGTCCTGCTAAGACTACTGACGATTTTGTGCAGACCTATCGGTTGGATGGCGTTCGAGGTGAGGGTGAATCCGCCTCCGCGATCTTGAACGGTATTCCCTACCCAGTCGGCGCGAAAATCGACGGACACACGCTAATATCTGCGACAAATCTTTACTACGATTCGGGTGACGTGGATACGAGTGCTATTGTTGAAGGACCAAATAGTGCTGGCGAGACTGAGCAGATCATGCTGGTTGCACCAAGCGCTCCGGATCTCTCGCTCACGCATGTGCGGCTGCAGCGGAACTGGGTCTACAATTGGATGCTTGGTCCTCAGTACATTCAGCCAGGAACTAAGATGCCGCAGAACTTCGTCGATGGCGTGAGTCCATATTTGAATGACGATCGTTATCCGGGCACGAGCAACGATCATATTAATCTCTTGGTCGATTTCCTATATGACGCTGGTGTGAAGAGCGCCCGCTCGCCATTATTAAAGATTATGGCCCCTAGTGAGGCTGAGGGGTTTGACGAGGACGACGGCGGGGACTTTGACGAGGACGAATTGGACGATTAGATCGGGGGGCTAGGCGTCTCGCGAGTGATTCGCGTGGTGGTCTACCTGGTGTTTCGTCCGAAGCTAGGAATAGCGTGGAAAATGAACTTCAGGGTTGCAAGGGATCGTACAATCGCTTACAAACCCGCGACGGCAACGATAGGTCTAACAAGATAGAGCGAAGGAGTCAGGACGATGAACCGTACAACAACATTGGTAGCAACACTCGTAGCGGGGCTGTTTCTGAGTGCATCCGCGGTCGCCGATAACGGCGTGATCAAAGGGAAGATTGTCTTTAAGGGCGATGTCGCCAAGTACAAGCGATCGGTCCTCAGCACCGCCAAAGACCCCAACTGCAAAAAGGCGAAGTCGAAGATCGGTAGTTACGACGTCATTATTAATAAGAAGACCGATCCGAT
>JAJDDZ010000026.1 GCA_029260025.1 Phycisphaerae bacterium
AATCGATTCCGGGACAGTTAAAATCGAAAAACTCACAGATTCCGCGTGCTACTTTCAGGCGAAAGGCGATCTGATTTCAGGCCCATTGGTCCTGTCTCAGCAAGCCCCGGGCGAATGGAGGCTGGCAGTTTCCCACCACCTCGGATAGAACCACCCAGCCGCGGTGCAAGCGAACCGCCGACACGGACGATAACTTACTCAGAGCAGACCAACGCGATCGACCGCGTTTCCAGTAGTTTTAGACAGGCAGCATATGGCGGACCGACCAAAAATCGTGGTAGCACTCGGCGGAAATGCGATCTCCCGATCTGACGAAGCGGGAAACGTCGGGCAGCAGTTCGTAAACTCCCGAGTAACGGCCAAGTCCCTCGCCGATCTCGTCGAGCAGGGAAACCAGCTCATCATCACCCACGGCAACGGCCCACAGATCGGGAACTTCCTCCTGCGAAATGAGGCGGCCGCAGACGCCATCTATCCCCTACCCATGGAGGTCGCAGTCGCTCACGTTCAAGGGGGAATGGGATTCATGATCGCCCAGACCCTCGGAAATGAGCTTCGCTTCCGAGGTAGAACAGACGCCGTTACGGCAATCGTCACAACGATTCTCGTCGATCACGACGACCCCTCCTTCCACGACCCCACCAAGCCGATTGGTCGCACGCTCTCTGAAAAAGAAGCAGAAGGATACGGGCGAGACGAAGGATGGGCCATCAAGGAAATTCAGCCAGGAAAATTCCGCCGCGTCGTCGCTTCGCCCATTCCGCGCAAAATCATCGAGATCGAAATGATCCGCCGAGGCGTGGACGCAGGCGACATTCTCGTCGTGTGCGGCGGTGGCGGTATCCCAGTTATTCAAGACCCAAAAGGCGCGATGCATGGCACAAGGGCAGTCATCGACAAAGACCTCGCCAGCGCCCTCATCGCAACCGACCTTGATGTGGATGCCATGATGATCCTGACGAACGTAGACCGTGTCGCCATCAACTTCGGAAAACCAGATCAGAAAGAGCTAGACCGGATCACGCTCAGTGAGGCGAATGGGCTAATGGCAGAGGGTCAGTTCCCGCCAGGATCTATGGGCCCCAAGATCCAAGGAGCAATCGACTTCCTGGAAGCGTCCAACAAACCAACCGCCCGCGTAGTCATAGGCCCACTACACAAAGCGGTAGAAGCATTCGCCGGGAAAGTCGGAACAACAATCACAAAGTCATAAGCGCCACTGTGCCGCCCGTTTGCCTGTACGGACGAAGTCGTCAAGCAACTTCAACGCTCCCGACGTAGCGGCATCGTCATGCACCGAGGCCCACCAAGTCCACGCACCAACTCAGCGTCGTCAATCACGATGCACTGCACTCCGTTTTCCTCAAGCTCACGAGTCGTGTGCTCGTTCCGTTCATAGGTAAACACGACGCTTGGCGCAAGTGCCAGAGCATTGGCACCATCCATCCGCTGCTCTTTCGCAGCATGAGGTCGAACACCCCCAGCCGTGTTGATAACCGTCACATCCCGACCGAATTCCGCCTGAAGAATCTCGACAAATCCGCGAGACTCAGGAATCCGCCGAGCAACCCCGACCTCATCGCCCGGCTCATAACGATGGATATACTTGATCCCGTCCATCACATCCCCGAACCAAAGGACCTTCCCATGGTCCACGACAGTAAACACCGTATCAAGATGCATGAACGCCCTCTCGGACGGAATCGGAATCTCATAAACACGCCTGATCTGCCCTGCCGCGAAACACTTCCCCGCAAGACGCTCGATAGTCTCGCTGCGCGTCCGCTCGCTGGCCCCGATCAAGATCGCGTCCTTTGAAAGAACGATAATATCCCCACCCTCAACCGTAAACGGTCGATCTTCCGTCGGCTCATTCGTTCCGCCGTAGACGATCGCGTTTTCTCGGAAATCTGGATGATTCTCGAGAACACTCCTGACGATCAACGTCTCGCGTACGCGCTCGCGGTAATGCATCTTTGACGAAATAGCCGTATTTCGAACAACCACCGCAGGGTCGCGACTGAAATACGCGTTCGGAACTGGTGTCAACAGAAACGCATCCTCCCCCCGATCCTCCCCGATCCGCTGACCAGTCTTCTTCATGTACTCAGGAACCGTCACCCCAGCAAAAAGAATCTCAGCAAGCTGCGGAATATCCCAATGGTTCAGCGAAGTCAGCTCATCAGCAATCGCCGGAATCGCAGCCGCTTCACAGACACAACCAACAAGACGAGACCGTGCCTCCTCATCCGCGAGAACGTCCTTCAACAATTCCCCAAGGACAAATACCTCGACATCGTTATCACGCATCTTCGCGACAAACGCGTCGTGCTCTTCCTGCAACCGCCGCAAATACGGCACATCTTCAAACAAAAACCGTTTACAATTATCGTGCGTCAACCGGTCGATTTCGCCGCCCGGTCGATGCACCAGGACAGCCGTCAAACGATCATACTCCGAATCAATCTGAAATTGCACAAATCACCCGTGGTTGGTGTCGCATGCGTCTTTACTATCGCGCGAAGAAATCGTTCAACGCCAGAATCGCGAGAAAACGCCTCTCATTCTTCTGCAACGACTATATCCCACCCCCGACAATCTTCAACCAACGGCAAAACACAACCCCCTATCACTCCCGAATCGCGATGTTCTCACGATAGCGCGCAAGTTGATCATAAACCTGCACCCGTTTCGCCTCACTCATCTCAACCCCTGTTTCTTCAAGCAACGCTCGCGCCGTCTCGATCGCGGCCGAGAAAGCACCCGTCGCCGCAAGCGCTGCTCCATGCGCCTCCCTGGCACGCACGCTCCCCCCCCCGCTATCACGCACCGCAGACTCCGCCAACCCGACCGCCCGCGCCCCATCACGAAGACCGGTCACACGAGTCGTAGAAAGAATCCAAGCAAGCTCAGCACGACCCGTCACATCACCCGGATCAAGCGAATTACATTTCTCCAGCGCAGCAATCGCCCCCTCCGGTTCACCGAGCATCCGCAACAAGACGCCCAACCGAAGATAGGCGTCACTGAATGACGGATTGAGTACAACCGCCCTTTCAAAAACACCCCGCGCTTCCGCCAGCTTGCCGCGACTCGCCAGAAAACTCCCCAAAACAAAGTGCCAGTGCGAGGCACTCGTACTGGACGCAATCAACGACCGATAGACCTCCTCCGCCTCATCATTTCGATCCAACCCCGAAAGAAGCTCCGCCAAACGCATCGCGGCAACCGAATCAAACACCCCAAGCTCCGCAGAGATTTTCAGCGACCTCCGCAAATGCGCCTCACCCAGTTCAACCTCGCCTTGCTCGACCGCCGCCACCCCCAGAATCCGATGAGCAAGTCGGTTACCCGGAAGAATCGAAACCGCAAACGCCGCCCGGTTTTGAGCTGCCGCAAAATCCCCCTCTTGGAGATCAACAGCCGCAAGATTCGCATACGCCAGACCGGTCTCAGGCCTGCGCTGAATCGTCGTTGTCCACAGCGTCCGCGAGTCCTTCCAAACACTAATCTGAGCCCGGGTAGCAACCACGAGCGCAATCGCGACCCCAACACAAATCGTAGGAAGCATCACACGAAGCAGCCGCCCAACCGCATTTTTCGTCGCCCAGATACTCGTATAAACGCCCCCCGCGATGATCGCCCACGGCATGCACGACAGATAAGAATACCGATCGGCAACCAACTGAGGTCCACTTTGGGCGATCCCCAAGACCGGCCCAATCAGCACAAGATAACACCCCCACCCGCAAAGAAGCGCAGGCCATCGCTTCCGAAACGCAACCAGTAGAACCGTGATCCCCACAACCGCTGCCGCCGAGGCGACATAGGAAGTGTCCATCGCCATCGCGCCCGGTGGTTGTTCGTACAACGGAACAAGCCCAGTGGGCCAAACCGTCTTCCCAAGATAAAACAATATCCCGTAAAATGCCTGACCGATGCGTAAAGAAAGAGGATGCGCAGAAAAGCTCCAAAGCGCCCCCGCCCCAGACTGCGCCCAAACCGCAAGCATCGCAACAATCCCAGCCGGAATCGCATACAACGCCTTCTCTACAAGAATGGCGGCAAGAGACTCGCGCCGACCTTCATCCCCAACGCGTGAAAAACGCCGCAAAGGATAGATATCGATCAACAGCAAGACCAGCGGAAGCACAAACCCCGAAGCTTTCGACAAGAGCGACAAAACGAAGAAAAACAGCGACGAAACCAGCCCAACCCCTCGATATTTCGCGAGACCACCACAATTCCCACGCAAGTAGAATAGCACGCTCAAGACAAGAAAAAGACCGCTGAGAACATCCCGCCGCTCCGTCGCCCACGCAACCGACTCAACTCGAAGCGGATGAACAGCAAATAGAACCGCCGCAAGACCCGCACCGAAATACCTTGCAACCATGCTCCCGTTCGGCACGGCAACTCGCAGAAGCAAGACCGACACCCCGAAGAATCCCGTCGCCGTAAGTAGATGCAGAAAGACATTGGTAAGATGAAAACCAAGCGCGCTCACGCCACCCCAGATAACCGTATCAAAAGCATAAGAAAGCCAAGAAAGAGGTTGATAGTGACCGCCGTAGCTCGTGGTAAACATCCACCCAAGATGTTCAACGCTCAGGCCCCGATACCGATCGTTATCGACCAGCGTCTGAAGATCGTCCCAGTTCACTAATTCGTTGTAGACAACCGGCGCGAAAGCGACAATCGTCGCCGCCCAGACCACCAGGCAAGGAACGAACAGCGACCGTATCTCGTCAACTCCCTCAGCTCCACGATTTGCACCTTCTAATTTCAAACGATCGTTCATGTTCACAGCCGGAATTGTAACCAATGCGCAGAAAAAAACCGCCGACCCGGAAAACCGGATCGGCGGCGAGAATCGAAATAGAAACCGTTCTGGCTACTGGCTTGTGACGCAGTCTTCAAACGAAGGACGATCATTACCAGGGGCCTTCAGCCCGGTCGGGAGAGGAGCAGCTGGCATCGTGTCTTTTTGCCACCCATCGCCACGCACGATAATGCATGCGTTCTGCTCGAATGTACCAGGACTACCGTCAGAGTTACCGGGGTAAGTGCTAAGACGTTCGGAACGGTAGTGTCGCGCGAACCCTTCCGAGTCTTCTGTTCCCTCAAGGTAGATTCGCTGGTACTCGGCATGGGCATCGACGAATGAGCGATTGTAGGTCCAATCCTTCCCGTGCCAACCGCGAATCTGCCCGGTTGGACCAGGATCAACTCCACCTTGCGCACCAGGAGCGGTGCATTCACCCCCCTGTTCGCGCTTGGCAGCCCACGCCCAACGACCGATGTTTTCCTCGTAGTAGATCGTGCGCGCCGGTGTCGGAACACGCGTGGTCGGTCTCAAGTAAGGGGAGTTCGTACGCATCTCAGTTGGACCATTCGAGATCATGAAAATGTTTGCCGCATAGCTCGTCCCGTAGTGATCGTACGACGTACGCTCGCTCTCAACAATCCAATCTTTACAATGCGGTCCCGTGCCGTCGCCCTCGCCTTTCGGTGGACCGTCGTCGCCAGGGCATTTGAAAATCTCAAGCTTCGCCACCGTATCAGCCTGCATACCTGAACGGTTGTTCGTTTGTTTGTAGTCAACGAAACCACCAGGGTACAAAATCTCGTTTAACGGACGGGTCGACGGACCGAATCCCGCCCAAGTCCCATACTTACTGCTCAACATGTCGCCGGCGAATCGCGGGGTAAAGTCTTGGCGCCCGATTCCACTCTTACCGCCCCATTCATACGCACCAATGAACGTCGGCGAGCTGCACAGATTTGAGGTCCCAGGAATCTGAAGCTCACACTGCTGAAATTGCAGTGGATGAACAGGAATTCCCCATCCTGTCGGATCATCAGCCTCGTACACCCGACTACTCGACGCAATGTTTTTCATCTGCGACAAGCAGGCGTTTTGCTTGGCCTGCCGTCGCGCCGCATCAAGCGACGGAAGTAAGATAGAAATCAAGAGCGCGATAATGGCAATAACCACCAAAAGCTCAATCAAC
>JAJDDZ010000251.1 GCA_029260025.1 Phycisphaerae bacterium
GTTCGACCTGGCTCGTCCGGGATGAACGTCGCAACGATCCCCGCGAAAATCAGCATCATCCCGCTGACGCCCGCAACGCCGAAACCGGGTATTACGAATAACTCGAGGCCGACCAAAACGATCCCGATGAGAATCAGCGCAATCTCAAAAACGTTTGCCAAACCGGTCATATACGGAGCGCCGACAAAGACCGAGAGAACTACGACCGAAACGAGTCCAGCCAGCCCAATGCCCGGCGTATGAAACTCGACATACAAACCCAAGAAGAACACCATCAACAAGAAGCCTCGCACAGGCATGGACGTTAGCCAGTGGGCCATCGTTTCTGACCACAACGCATCAAGCTCGATAAGCTCGCCGATGTCATATCGCGCCATCAACGCGGCTCGATCTGGAACAAGCCCCTTACTAAATCCAAAAGCGTGCGCCTCGCCAGCGGACATCTGCAGAAGTAAGCTGTCCGTGACGACCGGTTGTAGTAGCGGGAGGTCCTTGCCTAACTCGATATCGTGATAGGTTTCGATGAGCTTCCACGAACTCCCGGTCGCCTCGCCCGCCTTCTTCGCGCCCTGGTCCCAGGCGATGTCGGCGTTACCCCCGCCGCCGATTCGTTTGACCTTCTCTTCGTCGAAGACAAACTCGCGCTCGCCCGTTTTGGTATTTTCAAGCCACCAAACGATTCGTTCGGGAACCACGAATGCTTCGCTGAGTACTTCGCTGTAACCGTTGAGCTTCGCTGACATTCTGAAATCGTGAAGAACTGGCGTGTTGACCTTTGGCTGAAGCTCCTTGGGGATCGCATTCGCCCCGCCTTCGCCGATCATGATGACCTGCGAATCACCCATGCGAGAGGTCCGGGCCATCACAATCTCATCGCACGCGACCGCAACCAACGTACCGCCGGAGTACGCGTCGTGGTTCACCCACGCGACCGTTTTGATCTCTGTCAGGTTGCGCATCAAGTCCGCAATCTCGATCGCGCTACTTACCATCCCCCCGGGCGTATCGAGATCGAGAATAATGATCTGGGCACCCTGCGCCTTGGCCATCTCCACTCGGCGAGTCAGACTCTCCGAAGTGACGTCCGTAATATCTCCATGCAGGGAAAGTATGGCCGCCTTCTTCTTGCTCGGATCGAGGGACTTTTCTTCGCTGGATGCCTCTTGGGCAGCTCCGGGGAGCGCCGTCACAACCAAGGCCAACAGTGAGAAAACGTACAAACCGGTTTTCCTATTCGCGCTCGTCGAGTGGTTACAAAATGTCATTTGATATCGCCTCCGCGCAAAATATGAAACCCGCCGCGCGCTTTCCTGTTGCAATTATACGCGGGCGCGCAAGGGTGGGCAAGAACGCCGATAGAAGGAAAAGATAGGGCAAATTTACGACTTCAGACAGGAATCGTGCGAGCCCAAGCGCATGCGATTAGGACGACACGTTGACAGGTTCTTGCGCAGTCGTTCTTGGAGCGTGAGCTTTCCACCACGCAATCGTCCGCGGGATTCCAGCTTCTAGCGAGACCTTCGCCGTCCACGAAAAACGCTCCTCCGCTCGCGTCGTGTCGAGCTGGCGTTTGGGTTGACCATCCGGGCGAGTATCGTCCCAAGCAATCCGACCGGTGAAGTCGCACTGTTTCGCGATCATTGCCGCGAGGTCCGCAATTTGAATTTCTCGACCAGTCCCCAAATTGACTGGGTCAGAGGTCTCATGCGCAATCGTCGCTGCCAGAATCCCCTCGGCTGCGTCGTCAATGTACATGAACTCGCGACTCGCATGCCCAGTGCCCCAGCATGTCACTTCGCCTTGCCCTTCTTCGGCCGCTTCGCTGAACTTCCGGACGAGAGCTGGAATGACATGCGACGTTTCGGGATCAAAGTTATCTCCGGGCCCGTAGAGATTTACCGGGATCACATAAATACCGTTGAAACCATATTCACGCCGGTAGGCGTCGAGCATCACACCAAGCGATCGCTTCGCAACGCCATACGGCGCGTTCGTCTCCTCTGGATAACCATCCCAGAGATCATTCTCCTTGAAAGGAACCGGACAAAACTTCGGGTAGGCACAGACGGTTCCGACCTGGACAAACTTCTCGACCCCCCGCCGCCGACCTTCCTCGATAAGGTGCAAACCCATGGCCATGTTCGCGTAAAAGAATCGACCGGGGCGCTTTTGATTTGCACCGATACCGCCGACCTCAGCTGCGAGGTGAATCACGACATCGGGCTTGGCGTCGTCGTACATCCGCTCGACAGCCACGGCGTCCGTTAGATCGTAATCAAGAGACCGCGGAACGAAGATTTCGCTTGCTCCGCGCGCACGAAGTCTTTCGCACAAGACGCGACCGACAAACCCCGCCCCGCCCGTCACGCAAACTCGCTTGTTGGTGAAATCTTGCTGCATGGTAGTAATATCGGACGCCCGGGCACGTCATTGCAGAAAAACCCGAAACGGAGAGCCAACAGCCTCTTGCCGTCTGGAACGACGACGACGGGCCAGCTTAAAAAGCCTCAGAATCCGGCTAGAACGCGACTCGCCCTTTTTTCAGCACGGTTCGCACACAATTTCGCCCGGGTTCATAGACCATTCGCTCGATCGTCGGCACATCCAGAATCGCCAAGTCCGCCTGCATCCCAACGGCCATCGCTCCGATCCGACCCTGTCGATTCAGCGCCGCGGCCGCGTTCGCCGTGACGCCGATCAGCGACTCGCATGGCGTCATTCTCATTTGGGTGGCGGCGATGTTCATGACGAGAGGGAGTGACTCGACCATCGACGAACCCGGGTTGTAGTCCGTCGCGATTGCCACGGGGAGATTGGCTTCGATGATTTTTCTTGCGGGCGCTTGCGACACACCTAGAAAGTACGAACAGCCCGGAAGAAGAACTGCGATACACCCGGCTTCGCGCATGGCCGAGATTCCAGCGTCGTCGATCGTTTCGAGGTGATCGGCGGAGATTGCGCCGACCTCACCCGCGAGTACGGTTGCCCCGATTTGCGTAATCTGATCGGCGTGCAGTTTCGGCGTAAGTCCGAACTCGTTGCAGGCGAGCAACACACGGCGCGACTGCTCAATATCGAAGGCTGTCGTTTCACAAAAAACGTCGCAAAACTCGGCAAGACCCTCATCGCGGACTCGGGCGAGCACCTTTTCATCAAGCACAACATCTAGGTATGCGTCGCCGCGACCGTCAAACTCGCGTGGGACCGTGTGTGCTGCGAGATACGTCGCGACGAGTTCGATTGGCTGCCGGGTATTGAGGCGTTTGACTGCCTCTAGCATTTTAAACTCATCCGCGACCGTGAGCCCATACCCGCTTTTTAGTTCGACGGTTGTCACGCCGTTTTCGAGCATCCGCCTCAGTCGCGGAAGGGCAAGCTCGACAAGCTCTTCGCAAGTCGCCGAGCGCACAGCCTCAACCGTGATACGAATTCCACCGCCAGAGCGTGCGATCTCTTCGTAACTTCGCCCCTCGATGCGTTGTACGAATTCCCGCTCGCGCGAACCGGCGAAAACGGTATGCGTATGACAGTCAATCAAACCGGGAATCACGCAGTTTCCCCCGGCGTCGAGGGTTTCACAATCACCGGGTACAACAAGCTCGGATTCCTCGCCAAACCACGAAATGGTCTCTCCGTCGATGAGCATGGCTGCACGCTCGAGGCGATCGACATCGCCCATCGCCTTCCCACCGATAGGCCCGCGAGGAACAAGGATTAACTGCCCAATATTGCGTATCGCCAACATTTTCATACTTCGCTTCGCTGGACGGAATAGTGACGTCGATAACTCGAATAGGAAATGATAACATAAGCGAAGAGATTTCGCCCGTCCGTCCATCGCCACAGCGGGCAGCGTGGTAAGCTTGGCTATTGAAGACCAATATGGACCTGATCAAAACGCAAACCACGAAAAACCGCGCCCACGACGATGCCATTCCTCGTCAGGATGAGGAGACGTTCGCCCACCCCGCAGCCACGACCCCTACGCAACCGATTTCGACGTTACTGGCGATGTTCACCGCCCCGTTTCGACCGGCGTGGGTCGGCGAGCATACGACGAGCCTACCCCTCAGACGCGCCTGGGTCATTCACTTCGCGGCTGCCCTCGCGACGATCTGGGTCATCTTTCTCATGATGCTGTGGGCTAACTGGCCATCCCTTGGACCAACGAGCTTCGCCGAACTCATCCGCGAGGCGAGACAAGAAATCGGACTCCTCATTGACGAATTGTATCGTTACCCAATCGAGAGTGTGTGCGCAGTACTTGGCATGATCGCGATGGTTGAAGGGATGCACATGTTTCTCGCGGCGATGACGATGGGATGGGGTGCGAAGGACGAACCGCTACGAAAAAGTTTCGCATCCGCTGTCCGTCAGACCTGGCTGGCGAATACGCGATTCGTAGTCGCAGCTTTCATCATCGGTGGACCGCTTGCGTACATCGAACACGAGGACCAAACCTGGCGGAATACGAACCCGGGGCCGGTGCAACCGAACATCACATGGCCTAGTCAGCCAACGCTCGCTGAAACCAACCCAGGTTTCTCAAAAGCGATGGCCACTTACAAGACCGATCTAAAAGCGGCGCAAGATAAATGGGGAGCAAACTGGACCGCTCGCCGAGAGTGGTTAGCAAAGCGTCCTTGGTTACTGAACCACCCCGAGGCAATTGGAATCCCGCTCGGATTCCTGACCGCCCTGTGGTTTGTGTGGGCACTTTTTCGATCCATCGGCGCGACACGAAACGTCCCCCCGATATTACGCGACCAGCGCTGCATCGAATGTGGTTACAACCTGCACACGATCCCAATGGAGAGTCGCTGCCCCGAGTGCGGAAAACCCGTCATCGAATCGCTCGGCCCCAACGTGCATCCAGGGACATCATGGGAAAATCGAAAGCGGGACAACACGCTTCGAATATGGTGGACTTGCGGTCTTTGCGCCATGACCAATCCAAAGGCTCTTGGCCAATCCCTGAAAGTGAGTTACGCCGGAACATCCCATCGTCGTTTTCTCGCGGTTAACCTCATAGCGATTGGTCTCGTCGGGGCGGGTGCCGTCCTTGCATCGGCCTACCTCTTCCGCGAGGTGATCGGCCTTGCGCAGGAACCCGAGATGCTCCTACTCATTCCCCTCGCAGTCGGTAGTTCGACCTTGATGGGAGCCCTTGCCGTCGCTTCCATCGGCGTCATGCTCGTGGGGTTAGGTCAGTCGCTCATCCACAAGCGAAACCTTCTCCCATCAGCAATGCAGGTCGGATCATACCTGAGCGGATTCCTGCTCTTCTGGGCAAGTCTTGGCGCGATGGGAATCCTTGCGCTGATGTGGATGGATCATTCAGGCGTGATCGCCCCGATGGCGAAAGCGATCGGCTTCCAGAGCGACGTCTTGGCGACGCTGCTATTCTTCGTCCCCAACTGTGCGTGCGGGGCATGCTTTCTAAAAAAACTCGTAGTCGGCACGTCCGCTACGCGTTTCGCGAATAGGTAGGACCAAAACGGAACGTCACGGCTTTCTCAAGCTGTGCACATACGAGGCGAGGTCCGCGAGATCTTGCCCCGAAAGACCCGTAACCGGGTTCATCGCAAACGGGCGGCTTGGATCTTTGAGCTTGGATTTGGATACACCCGAGAGGATCACCTTCCCAATCCCGTCAATACTACCGTCACAGTGATCCCAAACGTCGTCAGTTAGATCCGGCGCTCGGGGTCCTCCACGCCCGTCTACACTATGACACTTATTACAATTGCGAGTCTTGAACGCCCCCGCCCCACGCGATATCGCGGCAGGATCCTTCGAAACCACCTTCGCAACCGGCGTCGTCGCCTCTTTATGGGCCGCCTTAGAAATCGCGACCACGCAAAGACTCATTGCTTTGTCGAGATTGACGTCGTTCCCCCTGCACCAACCCCGAAGCCCTCGCACTATCTGACTCCGCCGCTCACCACGACTCTCGATCGCAACGGTAGCGAGCCTCGAAAGTCGCTCTCCACTGAGTGCTTTGCAGGCATCTAGGACAGCGTCATTGGCTAGGACCGCAGCTGAATCATCCTCCGGACTACCAGAATCCGTCGCCCCAACATCGGAAACCGCCGACTTCTCGTGCGACGCCGTAATAGACTTATCCGAGGCGTGATACACGAGTGAGGTCGCCCCGCCATCAAGCACGATCGGATCGCGTTCTGAACTCTCCGTCGAAGAACGAAACCACGCCTTCCCCACAATCTCTAATCCGCCGCCGAACACACCGGCGCCATCGAGACACTTGCGAAGAACGTCGTCAGCCTTGCGAGAATCGGGCCTCGTGGCAATAAACACCACCGATAGCTCCGCCGGCTTCGATGCGTCACCCTCAAAGGACATCAACGTCGCCACAAACCTGGGGGACAGGCGCGAGTCATCACCTCGACTCCCACTTGCGAGCATCCCGAGAACAGCGACTCCGAGCATAACGGATTGAACTTCTTTGGACATTGGAATCTCTCCTACATGGACCCTTGCGTAGCACACCCGAGAACCCGTTTGGGACCAAAGTACCAGAATCCATGTGTTGAGAAAACGGACTACCTCCCAAGACGTGTAAGTAGGCGTAAGAACCACACCCACGCAAATCAATCCGAGGTGACGGCTCTTGCTTCAAAAAGAGGCGCAGGACGACCGGAAACTACGAGCAGTCGGATGATCGCGCCGGACAGGACTCGAACCTGTGACCGCTGGATTAGAAATCCAGTGCTCTATCCGACTGAGCTACCGGCGCGTCGATCGCCGGTAGACTAACCGCAGCGGGTTACCTTGGTCAATTCGACGGAGCGTCCGCGCTGACCGAAAAACGCCCCGCGAGGAAATTGTACAACAAGGAAAACATCAGCCCCGCTAGCCCGCCGTCAACGACGCCATACGCCAGACCGATGAAACTGCCCAAGGGGGTGACTTTGTAACCGAAATAGAAGCTCCCCAAGAACTCGAGCACCTCCGTCTTGCCACCAAAAACGACAAGCCACCACGTCAAGAGAAAAACGCACAGCCCCCAGAGAAGACCGCAGGTGAGAGCAAACGCTTTGACATTTAGGATCACGTCATGCCTCAATCCAATCGCGGCAACCAAGAGGCAAGCAAACGCGATCGAAGAAAGAGACCGCGTCTATGCTGAAACTACTCGCTACCCCTCTTTGATCGCAGCGATCATATCCACAAACGCCTTCTTCCCGTCAGAGAAATACATCAGCGTATGATCCATCGCGAACAGCGGGTTAGGAATCCCCGCAAAACCGGGCGAAAGACTTCGCTTAATCACAATCACCGTGCGACACTTGTCCACATCGATAATGGGCATACCCGCAATCGGTGAAGTCGGATCGGTCTTGGCGACCGGATTCACGACGTCGTTCGCACCGATCACAATCGCAACGTCAACCGTCTCAAGCGTCGCATTGATCTCATCCATTTCTTTGAGCTTGTCGTATGGAACGTCAGCCTCAGCAAGCAGCACATTCATATGCCCGGGCATGCGACCCGCAACGGGATGAATCGCATATTCCACGTTCGCACCCCGCTCCTCAAGCAGGTTCGCAAAGTCACGAACCGCGTGCTGCGCCTGCGAAACAGCCATCCCGTAGCCAGGAACGATCACGACTCGCTGCACGCCATCAAGCAGCATCGCGATCTCATCGGGTGGGATCTCGTCGAGCTCGCGTGGACCGCGCTCGCGGAGGACGGTCCGCGGGCCGCCCGGCCGCCTGAGCACAAGCTGCGCCTGCCCCTCGATGTGGAGCGGATTGGCGGCA
>JAJDDZ010000252.1 GCA_029260025.1 Phycisphaerae bacterium
CGCCGAATCAGCCCCACAGTTACTAACCCCCGAAACCGCAATCCGAGGAGGCTCATCCACAACCCAGCAGTCCAACTGGTCTTTAGCAACCAATCGCCTGCTAGATCGAATTCTAGAAATCAAGAAATCCCAAACAGACCCCAGAAGCACCCCCACCGATCCAAGCAACAGCAACATTAGCGACACCCAGATCGTCTGCCAACCATGCACCGCTTCGGCCCCAGTAGTCGATCAACCAGCAAGCACAAGAGACTCAACCCTAGAACGCATCGACGACAAAACCCCTCTAACCCCATCAACCAACACAAAACGAGAACAACTAGTCCAAGCAATCACAGCCGCCTGCTGCGGAGGTGGAGGAGGAGGAGGAGGCCCGCCACCGGATCCATGCGCAGGATCCACCGATCCCTGTTGCGGCAACCCGTGCGATAACGTGAACTTATGCACAACTGGCATCTGCTCGGGTGGTAACTGTACGTACACAGTGAAAAATTGCGACGACGGAGAACTCTGCACGTCCGACTGGTGTGACCAAGACGATGGTGTCTGCCACAATGACCCCATCCCCTGCGACGATGGAAATACCTGCACAACCGACATTTGTGTTGGCGGCGAATGTATCAACGTGATGAAGATCTGTGACGACGCAAACGCCTGCACGGACGATTCGTGCACTCAAGACGACGGCCTCTGTCACAATGATCTAATCACCGACTGCACAGAAGAATGCGAAGGCGATCCATGCTGCACCGACCCCACCGGCCAAGCATGCGAGGACAAGTGCGGCGGCGACCCCTGCTGCATCAACCCAACCAGCCAGGCGTGCGAGGACCAATGCAACGCCGACCCCTGCTGCATCAATCCATGTTCCTGCAATCCCTGTTGCATAAACCCCTGCTCATGCGACCCATGCTCCTGCGCCAACTGCGACGACGATAACCCTTGTACAACCGACTCATGCTCCGGCGGTGCATGCTCGAACACGCCCATCAACTGCAATGACAACAACTCCTGTACCGACGATTCTTGCAGCGGCGGAACATGTTCTTACATAACCGCAGACTGCGGCCCGGGCGGTTCATGCTGCCCTGGCGGAGGTTGCTGTTCATCCGCTCCCCCGTCCACACCATGCTGTGGAACTGCTCAATCCATCAACTGCTGCGGCCCAGCGGGACAAGAAACATGCTGCCTTGGGACTTGTTACAACGGTGGAGTTGGCTGCTGTCCATCGGGCAAGATTTGTAACGACCAATGTTGTTCGGACCCATGTGCGACGTGTACCGCAACAGGCTGCTGCAGCGGCGATATTCATCCCATTGACGGGTTCTCTTGCTGTAGTGACGGCGGGGATCCGTGTACTACTGCGGAATGGGTTTGCGCAGACCCACCGGAGTGTACGACGTATATGTGCGAGGTCGGATCGACCTGTGACGACGGCGATGGATGCACGGTAGACTCCTGCTCGACCGAAGATTGCGGCCCAGTGATGTGTGACAACGAGTGCGCATGCGCAACCTTTGGATGCCAACCATTCTATGTCTTGCCGAATGACGTCGATGAATTCGAAATCGTACCCTTCGAGGACAACCCTAGCACGCTCTACTTGGCGATGTCGAACCCCTCCATCGCCAAATTTGTAACCTTGCAAGGCTTGGCCTCCACGACCGAGGTGAATGGCCCCCCGTTCCGTGTTGAGATCCAAGGCTTGCGAGCCGGAACAGCGATGCTTCAGGTTCGGATCGACTCCGCCAACGGAGAGCTAATCTCAAGCATTCCCGTGAATGTCGGCGGGAGCATAACGTTCCAGTTCGATCAACTTCCGACATACACTCCATGGGGATCGACTGTAGTAACTGGAGCAGTAGCTGGAACTGACCCGTTCATCAGCGAGGATTACCAACTCGATGGCCTGACTCATTCTGCGATAGGTCCGTTGTTTCAGCCAACCTCTACGCTTGAAGCCCTCGACGCGTTTCCTAATGCCGTCATGTCGTCTCGTGTCGTCGTCCGCAACAGCGCCGGGGAACCCGTCGTCAATAAGCTAGTTATCGTTCTTCAGGTTCCTGATGATGCCAATCCGGCCGCCAATCAGATGCTGATAACTCCTACCACCAGCATGTATACTGACGGAGCTGGTCGCGTAGAGAACGAAATCAGAGTGCAGAATCCCGACGGATTCCTTGAGGCCGACATCCCCAACTGGAAGGTCCTAGTGTTGGTCGGACGTGCCGCGGAGATGTTCAACGCCAACCCCGCATCGTTCGAGTTGCAAGGCGCCATGCTCCGAAACGAGGTATCCCTGGACGACCGGCTCAGCAACGGCCATCTACTGATGGTGAAACATGAGCAGTTTGGGGTGCTTGAGCCTCAGGTCGAAACTGCGATGGCGATACGCCTCCCTCACGTTAGCGTCCGAGCGCACGCCATCTTGGTTGATTGGTTTGAGAACCACTCTGGGCGCGTGTCCGCACCAATCACGGACTCAACGACATTCAACCAAGCGTACTGGCAGATTCAAGATTTCAGAACCCTGAGTCCGCTCGATGTTACGAGCACGCTTTGGAACCTTCCGGAGGTGCGGAGTATCATCCTACCGGAGTACGACCGACCACTCGAATTCTCGCTTCCGTCATATCCTGAAGACGATCTATCAGCTCTGATTCAGGCGTTACAGATCGCCAGTTACGATCCAGATGCAATTACACTCGACGGTGACCCGATCCAACCCGGAAGCGCGGCATTGATTGCGGGAACGATCGTCGCGGAGGTAGTACTGGGGCTTGTCCCGATCGTCGGCGGTGGGCGCGACAGTATCAGCGACGTGAGGAACTATGCGAGGGGTAGCGACGACGCGAGCTAACTCGTGCTCTCGATCGCCGTTGTCGGTCTCTCCGCCGACCTGGGAACATTCGTAGCCGCACCACTTGGCGCACCCGCCAACTTGGTTGCAGCAATTGTGAAGGCGATCATCAAGGCGATTCCGCCGCCTGTTTCCAAAGCAATTGTGCAAATCGGGGGCGGAGGGATGCGCGGGCTACGCCTGCTGTCTGGGTATATCGGCCACTTCCTCTCGAACTTGACGAGCGTCAGCGATTGGGTGAACCTCGACAAGATTCGCCAATCGGTCAGTGCCGCGCTGACACAGGTGTACACGATGATCGATTCACCGATCGTTCGTCAGGGCGGTTTGGATGCGAGCGGTGTTTCGTCCTATGTCGGCGATGCCGTCAATATCCTCGCCGATCGTGGAAGGGCGCTCGCCGACGAAGCTGCCGAAGGAATCACAGCCTTCGCACGTCACGGAAACGACGGTCTCGATGGCACCGCAGCCATGACCGACTTGATCAACAGGTTTCCGGCAAACGTCGCGGATGATTCTGCCGAGAGTGTCAGCACAGCAATAAGTAAGACCTACCGAGATTCGCCACTTCTTGATGGAGTGGATCCCGACGGTATTCGCCGCGTCGATGATGCGGTGAAGGCTGCAAGAAGTACGCTCGACCCCCATCTTCGGAGCGTCGTCGATGCCCACATTGGCCCCAGCAGCGCGATCAAGTCGATGGAAGAGTTTGAGGCGCTCCGATTCATGCGTGCGGAGAACTTGACGACTGAGCAGACGCAGGCCATGATCGCAATCCGAAACGCGATTCCGAATCCAGTCACAGGAACGCCCATGCAAAAGGCCATAAAGGGAACAAGGATCGATGATTTCATCACTCAGAATAGTGATATAACGGGTTTCGTTGCGAAGGCTGATGATGCAGGAACGGCGGTGTTCCAATCAAGCGACGACATGATTGAGGGTCTGAGGCTGGATTACGAGGGCGGATTCCAAACCGAGACCTCCGTCGGCATCATCGAATGGGATTTTGACGCTGCGACAATGGATACAGGTGTTCCTCGAAGTCCGTCCTTTGGCGGAGCTGTAACGGACCCGTTTCCGTTTGTTGGCAACGGGTTTACTGCGACATCTTCAGGGCACTTGGTCCCAGAGTACCGTCTAACCGGATCAGTCGGAGTGCCAGAAGGCGCCGCGCTCTTCGAGTTGTCGGCGGATGGCACAAAGACACTACGTGCAACGTCGCAGGGAGGGAGCTGGGTCCCCGTACAGTGAGAGACTAGATGAAGTACTACAGGAAGTGCGAGTACCAAGGGCGTCAGTTCGAAGTTCGCAAAGTTCGTTCGGACGGATTTGCCGTACTGATCGCATTAGACGGCGAATATGCTGCGGCGGATGGCGGCTGGGAGCGCGTCGATAAGTTCGAGTGGGAGAAAACCGTCGCTGTGTCGGAAGTAACGATGCTGCCGGATGAAAACCAAAACGAAACCGCTTGCTAGTTGTCGGTGCGATATTCTTCAAGCACGTGATATCTAACCATGGGTTTGCGCGTAGTCTCAGGCTCCGAATCGGTGGAGAGCAGGAAAATGCGATGACAAAAATAGGGCCACAAACCACATCCAGCGGAGCTGGAGCTTCTTCCAAGAAGCGGGCAGCCAAGGTCGCGATTCTTCTCGTCGCCGGCGCCCTCTGGGACAGGTATCAGTCCGCCCGAAGGGGCACGTCTTTTTGAAATAGATGCAGCCGGGACTAAGACGCTTCGCGCAACGGTTCTCAACGGGCAGTGGACTCCGTAGTGAAGAATGCTATGACCCGTTATTCGCCATGCCGATATCAAGACGAGGATTGCTACATTATCCATCAGCTCCCGAACGGTGATCTTATCATCGCTACTAACTGCGAAGTGTTAGCTCGCACCGACAACGGTTGGAAGGGTGTAGACAAGTGCGAATGGGAAAAAACCGTTCCAGCGTCAGACGTAACGATGCTGCCTGATGAAAACCAAAACGAAACCGCTTGCTAGTTGTCGGTGCGATATTCTTCAAACAACGACATCACGGGTTTCGTTGCGAAGGCTGATGATGCAGGCACGACGGTGTTCCAATCAAGCGACGACATGATTGAAGGGATTGCGATCAGCTGGATGAATGCGGTTGATCACCACGGGCGTTTCTTGACGCAACCCGCGACCGCTGGGTGCCAAGGGTGAACCTGAGCGGTCACGACCTTAGCTTGAACCAGCGGGTCGCTTGCCACCGCTTTCTTGGCTTCGACCAGATCCTCGAATACGACAACGCCCATCGCCCCCGAGTCATCCTTGAAAGGACCTCCGAAAACGAGCTGGTTGTTTTGTTCCAGTTTCGTCATGTGAGTAAAATGCCCTTCGAGCGACGGCTGCTCCCGGACAGTCTTGCCCTTCACCCATGTCCCTCCCGCCACTCAGGAGTATTATCGTAACACAATGAGGATGTTCCACAAAACTACGATAACGTATTATGCGGAAAAAGCCTGATAGCACTGGACAGTCTGCGAAATAGATGGCTGCTGTGAAAGAAATGGTTCGCCATCAAAGCCTTTCCCTCTGCCCATCGATGCTGACTAAATCGAGTACATCGTTTGAAACCAAACTCGGATTTCTCGATGTGGAAACCACCGGACTGTCACCAGCCATGGGCGACCGCGTAGCTTGAGCGTCAGGAGCCGACAGTAACGGCAGCTCCTACACACAGGTCATCATCCAGCAAATACGGTTTGAGTCTCTTAGGGGCAACCATGCGTCATCCATTGGTGGCTGTTCTTGTCAGCTTGTGGGTTCGCCTGTCAGCATGACTTTCGCAATAAGATGAAGATTGCCCACGGCAGCGAACCTGCCGCAACTCTTTCGTTCGCAGGACCAGCTCGGTCAACGATTAGAAGGCGATTCCAGATCGGACGAGACTCCCCGGGGGTAGAAATCATGGTTCCATAAACACCGCCAGATGGAGACCTCGTGCTAGCTTCCATACCTTTCGTCTCATCTGTGCAGACGACGCATGAGGCACACAAGAATGGCGGAAGAAGAGAAATGTCTTCTTGCGCTGGGATGTCGCAAGACGACAAGCCGAATGACGCAGACGCTCAATCATTCGTCTCACGCGAGGTATCTCCGGAAAACAGATTCGTCTCACGGCTTACCTGTTACGCGGATTGAGAATGTGGTGTCATCGCGAATCGAATCTTCGCTGTGATCAACAAGAGCAGAGCCAGGACGGCAAGCCCCCATTGCGAAACGGTTGGGATAGGAAGGAACAAGTCGCAATCGTCGATCAAACCATCTTCGTCGATGTCTACACTGATTCCATCCCGAAGATCGCAATCATCAGGGATTCCATTATCGTTGCAATCCTCTTCGCACTCGTCCGGTATGCCATTACCGTTGCAGTTCAAACTCGTCTGTTCAACCAAATCGCATGCATCTGGAACGCCGTTCCCGTTACAATCCGTTTCGCACTCATCTGGAATGCTATTTGAGTTACAATCTTGGCTAGCCTGCCTGAACAGGTCGCACTGGTCGGGAATTCCGTTGCCGTTGCAGTCGGTGTCGGTCGTTCCGAGTAGCATGACCCGACACCCGTTCGCATCAACTTGACATCCGCCAAGTGTTGTCGGGCAATCGTCGCATGTATCAGGAACCGAATCGCCATCTGAATCAGGATCGCAACGGTCCATGATACCGTTGTCGTCGCAATCGAGACATGTGTGGTCGTCGAGTGGACAGTTCCCGAGATCAAGATCATCGCGCTGACCATTGCAATCGCAGTCCGGGCTTCCTGCTGGCATGAAAAACCTCCCAACATGAATATCGCTATCCGCATGAATATCCTGTACGAGGTCAAGCGAGGAGTTCCATGCTGCTATCCAGTTTCCACGCCGATCGGTAACAATCGTTGCTGATGCATTAAACGAATCCAGTTCTGGGCTAGCGTTTAGTGGTCTCGGCGAAGTCCAGGTCTGGCCTTGATCTCGCGAAACCGAGACAAATGAGTCGGAATCGTTTCCGATGGTGTCCCCTAGATCATCGCGAGAACTCCAGGTCGCAATCCAGGTTCCTTGGGTGTTTGTAGTTAGCTTCACGTTGTGTGCCATTCCTTGTTCGAACAGTGACCCAGGTTGAAGCGGCTCAGGCTGGCCCCAGAAGAAGCCTCCCGAACTCCGGGCAACCATTATGTGCCGACCCTGGTTAAACTGCATGGGTAATGCTCGCTCCCATACGGCAACCCAAGTTCCAAGTCCGTCAGTGGTGATGAAGGCGTTATCGTCGAAGATAGAGTCACTAGCGAAGTCTCTATTCAATGGACGCGGGACAGTCCAACTCTCGCCGTTGTCAGAGCTGACGCGATAAGCGATGTCGGAGTCAGCCTCGCCGAACCCGCCAACTATAGTATAGACGATGACCCAGTGTCCCCGACCGTCGGTTGCAATCTCCGGCGTCCTTGCATCGCGACCGAGTAGGTCGAACTCCTGGCTCCAGGTGGTTCCATTGTCTGTGCTCATTGACATCATTGCCCGTCTGGGAAAGCCACTGTTAGACCAAACAGCAATCCAGGTTCCTGATCCGTCAGTAGCAAGTCGTGCACGCCAATCAGATACGATGTCTTCGCGGGCGCTGCTGTTGAGAAACGAAGGCGGAGACCACGTCACGCCGTTATCGTCAGTCCACGAATAAAGGATATCAAAGTCGCTACCGATTGTTTCTCCAAGATCGTTCCGCGAGGACCACGTGCGAATCCACCGTCCACGCGAGTCCGTACTGAGTGCGCCGAGATAATCCTCTCGACCATCCGCACCACTGCCCGTGGCGAGCGAGACCGACTCGGACCAACTGATCCCGTTGTTGCTTGAGCGTGCCATATGTACATCAATGTTCTGATCGCCAGATTCATTGAATTCTTCTGATGAGTTCCATAGCGTAAGCCAGTTTCCATTGCCATCCGTTGCGAGATTGGTCGCGAACTCCCTCGTTGAATCCCCTTGTGCTCCAGAGTTCAGCGTGACTGGGACCAGAGTAGGTACCTCCATCTGGCACTCATCTGGAACGGCATCGTTGTTGCAATCAGGAGTGAGTTCCATTCGTGTTTCGTCGTCGTCAAGTAGCCCATTCTGATTACAGTCACTTTGACATACGTCAGGGATGCCATCGCCACCCTGCGGCAGGTCATCATTGACCATTCCGCTAAGTAGCTCACACTCATCCGGGCGTCCGTTGCCATTGCAGTCAACGCTGGCCCCAAATAGGATATCGCAACTGTCGGCGGCGCCGTTGTCGTCGCAATCTAACTCGCACTCGTCCGGAATACCATTCACTGTGCAGTCTTCACTCGTCCCGGTGGCGATGTCGGTCTCATCTGGAAACCCGTTAGCGTTACAGTCTAGCTGGCACTCATCAGGAAGGCCGTCCCCGGTCGGTGGCAGCACATCATTGGAGCCACCGTTCGCGATGTCGCAGAGATCAAGGAGGGCGTTAGCGTTGCAATCGCTGTGCGTACCAGACGCAATTTCACAACTATCGGCAATCCCCGACTCGTCACAATCACGCTCGCATTCATCAGGTACGCCATCCCCATTGAGATCGAAACTGACTTCTTTCGCGAGGTCGAGTTCGGCCTCGATACCGTTCATATTACAGTCGGGGGCTGCTGCAAAAAAGTAACAACTGGCCTCTGCTGGAGACTCCCAGTGGACGGGTTGCGCCGCTCCAACAATTGACGAGCTGCTCGTTAGCGCAACTGCCTGGCCAAAACCGGAGAATGCTTCAGTCGCCGAGCCGGTGAGCTTCTGTGTCTGGCTCCACACATCATTGCTTGTTTGGGATGGCGTACCGTTGTCGTCCAATCGGAAGAGATATGCCGCTCCTGAATTCTCGCCGAAATCGTCGTCTCCGGGTGCGCCAACAAGCAGATAACCGTTGAGATGGTCGAGCGATTCACCGAAGAAATCGTAGTCGTCAACGTCGCTAGGAGTGACCATAGCCACTTCCGCCCAAGAAACCTCACTAGTCACACTGTTGTCATCTAATCGAAAAATGAAGACTGACCCCGAGTTGCGCTTCGGGCCTGTAAAGGCGCTAATGGCGGCGACATCTTCACTCAGATGTACGACGCGGCCAAAAGCTCCTCCGTAAGATTGTAAACTCACAGAAAGCTGGGCCTCAAAGACCCAAGAGTCGTCTGTGAGGTCCGAAACGGTCCCTGCGGTGTCGAGATTGAAACTATACGCTGTGCCACGGTCATCATAATACGGAGCACCGACCAAGACACGGCTACCTAGGATTGCGACCGACTGACCGAGGTATGCATAGCGCCCCACTTCCCCCACGATCAACCTGTGTTCGTGAATCCAAACGTCGTCGTCCGTTACGTTAGGAGTCTGTAGATCATCGCGTCGGAAGATGTGCGCTGCTCCCGCAGCATGCTCGACAGTGGTGTCGGAGGGTGAGCCAACGATGATGCGATGACCACTAATACCTACGCTTGCCCCGAAATCGACGACGGCGGCTTCATCGGGGGGTAGGAGTTTTGCGCACTGCACCCACGCATCGTCATTCAAATTACCGACAGTTCCGGAATCAGTTCGGCAGAAGATGTATACGGCACCACCATACGGCTTCAGGCTCCAGTCGCGGGGGGCACCGACAACAGCGAAATCTCCTTCAAGGGCTACACTACGTCCGAACTCCGCGCCCCACGCACCATCAGCAGGGACGAGTTCGCCTTCGAGAACCCAATAAGTCCCGACAAGTCCAGTCTCCAATCGGTAGATGAACGCATGCCCGCGATAGTTGAAGTGTTTGGTACTACCAGGGGCGCCAACAATCAGACGATCGCCACTTGCTGCGACCGCGCTCCCGAACCGCCCGTCCAGACCTAATTGTATCGCTGTCAACCTTTGGGTTTCTGCTGGTAGGCACTGACCACTAACACTCCGTGGAACTAACACAGCAACCGCTACAGTCAGGGTGATCCAACGCCGTACCATATCTACCCTCCAGCATCAGCACGAATCTAGTCTTGCACTCTTCCGAGTAGACCTCTCGCCCGACATTTCCCATTTACCGAACCGCAAGCGGCCATCCTATCCGAATGGCCTGCTCGATTCAACGAAGAACGTTCTCCGTCGCCGTGAATCACGCGCCTTTGCCTGCTCCATCGTGCAAATCCTGCCTCCGATGCCCCCGGAGCAACAATTCCGTTCCGTTCGGCGCAGCGTCAACGTTTGGGCCCACTCGAATCACCAACGTTTCGCTCGATCACGAGCGTCAGCCACGCCGCACCAACGGCGGCGGAACACCACATAGCTGGATGAGTTCAAGGTCTACTGCGGACAAGTCTAATTGACCCGCCACCCCATCTACATTGGCCGAGTCTTCTCTTTTTTTGCTAAAAAGAATGCAATCAAATGAATGCTCGACACCAGACCGAAGACGGATCAATACGCATCACCATGAGTTCTGTGTCGGCGTTGAATTTCTGGCAGACTAGCTTCATCGAACCTAATGCATGAACATCAGTCACGTCCCTTTAGTAAACTTTTTCCCCGAATTTTCAAAACTTTTCCGCTTTCCCAGCAAAGAGCAAACAAAACGTTGTAACACCTATATAGGGAGCATGACATTGAAAGAAAACCGTGACGGGTTTGAATTAAAAACATTAGACAGAGACGCGAGAAGTCATGTTCCCCAGGTCGTCTCGCTGATCCCAAGACCCTGCAACGATCCCCGTCACGGCGTTGCGGGGTCTTTTTGTTCAAGATCAAGATACGAATTAACCGCAAAAAGGAGCGAGCAATGCCAACAACCATAACCACTGAAGCAGAATACACGGTCTACATCGATCATATTGAATGCTACAAGCACGAAATCAAAGTAACCGCCTCTTCAAACGAAGAGGCGAGCGAACTCGCACTCTCAAGGTTCATGCAATTCGGACAAGATCTCTTTACAGAAATCGATTATCTGGAAGAAGATCGAGTCGAATCCGTGATTCTTGGTAATTCGGCAGAAATTGAATCGACGGAGTCGTAAAGTGGTATAATGAATCAGAATCGCAATGGAAAGAAAAAGAACCATGCAACGCGAGAGATGGATAGAATCAGCATCTCAGTACATTGTCCCAAGTGCCGCAGGCGCATGGTTCTCCGCGAAGGTCCCCAGGAGAGCTTTTACGGTTGCACTGGTTTCCCAAACGATTGCCGTCACACACTTACGATCGCTCAAGCAATTGGACTTCACAGGCACATCGAGGAGAAGAGATGTGCCAGAAAAGGTAAGGCAGCGAAGAAGTCTGCCAAGAAACGTATTGATCTAAGAGCGGCTGTCCGCGAAGCGGAGACCGCAATACATAGGAGTAAGAAGAGACACCAAGAGGTTCCTTCGAAACGAGGGAGCTTTCAGGACGATCACGGAAAAGGAAACTAATCACCGTGGCAAAGACTACTTGGAGCAATCAGACCCGCTCAATTGAGAACGTCTGACTGTTCAAATCAAGAGTAGAATATCGAAAATGCCGTCTGCTTTCAGGTGTCAAATCTCACTCTGTTTAAGACTCTTTTTGGGCTGCAATTTGATGCGGCTAAATACCCCCGGTGTACTTATCGAGCGAAGAGTGAAGAGAAAGACTACAAAAGAGTGAGGAAGAGTGCCTCACGATCAACGCTAGCCATGGGAAGTGGAATACCACTTCCCACATGGCATCACGCGATAAACAGATATCGCGTGATACGCATACTGGAAGTAGTTTTACATCCCTTACTGGGTTCGGAGAAAAGAAGGAAGAAATCAAAGCAGGAAACAGTACAATCTTTCCTTGATTTTCTTCTCATTATCCAAAACTCTTGGAAAAAATCCGATCAACTACTATTGGACCTGTTGTACTCAACAGGTCGAGTTGACCGGACGAGCAGCTCTGCTGCGAGGACGGCCAACAACAGCCAAAAGAGAAAGCCCGAGATTCTGTCTTCAGTTTCTGGATAAGATCTAATCTTGGTTTCGTCGGTTTTCTTGTTCGAGCTTGGAAGATGTAGTTCATCCTAATTCTTGTGGTTTTTGTTTCTGTCGTTGGTGCATGTAAATCAAATCTGTGTCCACATCTTTAGCTTCTTGTGGATTTGATCAGAAAGTCAATGACTTCACAAAATGGACACAGATCTTGGCTTTGCACAGAGCATCATGTGTGTTCACGCTGAGTTTGGTGCCTATAGGTTGAGATGCGGATCTGAGTCGAAGCGTCTAGAAAATTTTGGGAATTAAAAATCTCAACTTATTACCCAGATCATGCTTCCTGACTCACAATCGCAAATCCATCAAACGAACTGATCGTAGTTTTTCTTGCGCTACGACAAACATCGAGGTATACTGCAAGTGTGCAATACTTCGCTTACGGTTCAAATCTCAACGAAGATCATCTCAGGAAATACCTAGACACACATGGAATCAAGCTGGACACCGAATTGGTTGGACGGCATGCAATACTGCACAATTTTCGGATGAGGACGAATTACTACGCATCTTCACATCGAGCAGGTGCCTGTAACATCGAACCCGCTCATGATCAGAATGTTGAAGGCGTTCTCTGGACAATCACACCAGCCATACAAGACGCTCTGAGAATCAAAGAAGGTTATCCTCGCTGTGTTATCAAGAGATCGAAGTGATCGTCCACACAGCGGGAACACAGGAGCCTGTGCGAGCAATCACGTATGTTGTGAGTCCGAAATATCGTCTTGATGTGGATCTTCCAGTATCCGGCTCTTATTCCCGGCGACGGGGTCGTCAAGGGCTTTCTGCTTCGGATGAAACGTGAGGGGTTGAAGATCACGGACAGGATTGAAGGTTACCATCCAAGTCGAGATCGCTGTCTTTATGTTCGGGAAGAAGTCGTCGTGCAATTCGAAGCTGGTGAAGAAGCAATTACGTGGACATATGTATTCGCCAATCCAGAGAGAGTGGCCGATTATCCTCGGCTAGTAGTAGGTGAGTTGAATGGCGTACCGCTGAACGCTTGGACACACCTGAACTCTTAAGACGAGAAGCGATTCATACTCGTACCTGCTTCTCAGCACCTGCGGCCCACACCGCTGATCTGACGAAATGTCCTTGACAGGATTTAGGGGCTGGCGGATACCTACGCATGGATCACGGTGAGTTGACTTTCATTCCGAAGCAACTGCGTGACTAGTACTTACTGTGGAGAAACCGATGGCTGAGAAACTTCCCGCTCTTCCGATGCACTACACTGCCGCAATTCGAGCCCTACTGCGCTTCGGGCTCGTGATGGTGGTTGTTGGCTT
>JAJDDZ010000253.1 GCA_029260025.1 Phycisphaerae bacterium
GGCAACCTGGGGTTGATCACGCGGGAATTGCGACGCAGGCAGTGGTTGAACGTCGTATCCGTGAGAGCGAAGGGAAGACGCGACATGAAATCGGTCGCGAGGAACTTGTTAGGCGGATTTGGGAATGGAAGGATCAGTACGAGTCGCGGATTCTTAGTCAACTGAAACTGATGGGGTGTTCTTGCGACTGGAAGAGGTCGCGGTTCACACTTGATGACGGGATGGCTCGGGCGGTTCGTCATATGTTCTTCAAGCTCTTCAAGGATGGGCTGATCTTTCGCGGGAAGCGACTAGTCAACTGGGATACGCAGCTGCAAACAGCTGTTTCTGATGATGAGGTTTATCATGAGACGGTGAAAGGACATTTCTGGCATTTTGCTTATCCGGTGATTGATTCGAAAGCGGGTGAGCCGACGCATGTCGTGATTGCGACGACTCGACCGGAGACGATGTTGGGCGATGTGGCTGTCGCTGTTTGTCCTGAACCGGTGAAGTATTTTGATAAGCAGGAGGCGGCGCTTCGGACCGAACGTGAAACTGCTTCCGAAAAGGAAATCGCTGAGATTGATGGGAGGCTGGAAGCCCTTTCTGGGAGGCGGGCGTCGCATTTGGATGCGCTGGTTACTTTATCCAAGATGGCAAGCGACGGGCGTATGCTCAAGTTGCCGCTGGTTGATCGCGTGATTCCGCTGATTTGTGACGAGTGGGCTGATCCTACGAAGGGTAGCGGATGCGTGAAGATTACGCCGGCCCACGATCCGAACGACTATGACGTCGGCTTGCGACATAAGCTGCCGATGCTGAATGTGCTGACCGGTGACGGGAAGATTGCGAAGATTGTTGAGTCGGATGGGTCGGAGAATTCGCACAGCGGCGACTATGAGGGATTGACCTTCACCGGCCAGGGGCGCGAGAAGGTTGTTGCGGATCTGGATGCGTTGGGGTTGTTGCGCGAGGTTGAAGATCATTCTCATGAGCTTGGTCATAGTGATCGGAGTAAGCAGCCCATTGAGCCATACCTTTCGGATCAATGGTTTGTGAAAACGGGAGATGTTGAAGCGAACGAGGGATCTGAAGGGATTACGCTCGGAAATGGTGAGCGTGCGCCGGGTCTCGCTCAGGCGGCGATCGATGTTGTGAATGACGGGCGGGTTCAAGTCTTCCCTTCGCGGTATGGGAAAAGTTATCTTGATTGGCTGGGCGAGAAGCGGGAGTGGTGTATATCTCGGCAGCTTTGGTGGGGACATCGGGTTCGTGTTTGGCACGGACGACTCTCAGGTGGCGGTGGACAGAAATCCGCTGCTGAGATTCGGCAATGGCAGACCAACAAGATTGCGGAATTGCAAAGCGCGTTAGATGACCTTTCTGCTGCGCTAGAATCGGGATCAAGCTTCACGGTTTCCTCTCAAGATGAACACTCTGCGAGCACGTGTTTTCTTTGCGCATACGAACAAGATGCAATCGCTGAACTCCAGAAGATGGAGGTCGTTCTCCGGACTGGCAGGAATCAGCCTGACGACAATCCAACTCCCGAGACTGGTAGGCAGCGGATTTTGCGCACAACAGTCATGACTTTACTAGGTGAGCTCCAAGAAGACGAAGACGTTCTCGACACTTGGTTCAGCAGTGGGCTTTGGCCTTTTAGTACGCTTGGTTGGCCTAAGCAGACTGCTCACATGAAGCAGTATTACCCGGGGAGCGTGCTTTGTACTTCTCGGGATATTATTACGAATTGGGTTGCGCGGATGGTGATGTTTGGGATGTATGCGATGGGCGAAGTGCCTTTCGATCATGTTTACATTCATCCGAAGATTCTCGATGGTCGCGGCGAGACGATGAGTAAGTCGAAAGGGAACGGGGTCGATCCGGTTGATGTGATTCATACGCATGGGGCTGATGCTCTGCGATATACGATGGCGGACATGACGACCGAGACGCAGGATATTCGTATGCCGGTTGAGTATGTCTGTCCGCATTGCTCGCACTTGGTCGATCAATCGCAGGCGATCAAGGTCGAGGAGCAAGCTCGTAAGTCGCGCGGCGAAAAACTCACTCGCAAACTGCAACCGGCGGACTGTCATCGAGTGAGGTGTACGAAGAAGGAATGCGGGAAAGAGTTCGCGACGCCCTGGGCGGATGATGCGACGAAAGAAGAGATTGGACTTGCTCGGGAGACTTCTGAGAAATTCGATATTGGTCGCAACTTCTGTAATAAGCTTTGGAACGCCGCGCGGTTCGCGTTTATGAACCTTGAGGGAGCGCCTTGCGAGAGGCTGGACGTTGCCGCCCTGCCGCCGGAGGATCGGTGGATTCTGGCGAAGCTATCGCAGACGGTGCGAAACTATCATGCGCAGCTGGCGGAATATCGGTTTGCTGCTTCTGTGAAAGAGCTACGGGACTTCTTTTGGGAGTGTCTTTGCGATTGGTATATCGAACTGACCAAGCCTCGCATGAATGGGGATCGTGGGGCTGAGGAGAAACAGTCGGCGCAGCAAGTGCTTGCGTTTTGTCTGGATCAGGTCTTGCGACTTTGGCATCCGACGATTCCGTTTATTACCGAGCGTTTGTGGGGTGAGCTTAATTCGATTGCTCCGAAGCGAGGGCTACCGGGGATTGTTGAGCTTTCTAACGATACCGATTTGATTGTGGCGGCGTTTCCGCCCGTTGAGGGGTATGCGGCTCTTGATGATGACGCGATTGTTGCGACATTTGCCGATCTGCAGGATGCGACCCGGGGTGTTCGGGACTTGCGCGTCCAATGTAAGGTTTTGCCTAAGGAACGACCTGCAGTGACGGTCGTGGTTTCGGCGGAGAACGTTGTCGGGTTTGAACAGCATGCTCACATACTTAGACATATGGCAGAGACTGGTGATCTCGCGGTATCAACCGACGCGAAACGACCCAAGAACGCCGGTAGTGCGACGGTGAAGGGTCTTCGTATTTTTGTTCACGACGCGAGTGATGATGCAGCGGAGCGCGTGCGTGCGACGAAGGCGCTCGATGGTCTTGACAAGAAGATTATGGGAACGGAATCGAAGCTCGGTAACGAGAAATTTGTTGCGAATGCCCGGGCTGAGGTTGTGGGGCTTGAGCGGACTCGGTTGGCGGAGATGGTGGCGGAGCGAGATTCGTTGGTTGCGCATTTGGCTGAGTTGGGGGCGTAGGCTAGGAAACGTGGCGGTGTTTTTGGTTTCCGCGTGACCTTAGCCCTCTTGCGAGCGTATAATGATCCGGAGGTCGCGGATCAAAGATGTATTGTCGCAAATGCAATTATGACTTACGAGGACAGACGGTTCCGCGCTGTCCGGAGTGTGGTTGGGGATTCATCCCCGGTGACCCAAAGACGTACTTTGAGGTTATACCGTCGTGGTGGTCGGGGCCTATGAAGATACTGCGGTGCATCCCTCCGATTCTGCTTACGATCCTTTTGTTTGCATACTGCCTTCTCCCGAATCTGTCTCACTGTGGCAGGGCGCCGATCGATCACAAGGCCGTAAACAACCTCAAGGATATTGTAAACGTTTGGCGAACGGAAGCGGCGGAGAACGGCGGCCTATTGATCGCTTCTTTTGTGCATTTTCGAGAACAAGTACCGCTACGATTGAGCCCAATATCCCAGAACGCGGAGATGCGCAAGCGATATAGATTCGGGCATTGGATCGAGAATGACTTTCGAGGTCACTCTTTGGTCTTATTAATCTACTCATTGATCATGGCTGCACTTGTGCGAGGCAAATTCTGTACTTGGATGGCATGGTCGGCAGGTCTAGCATTGCTTGGACTCTTTGC
>JAJDDZ010000254.1 GCA_029260025.1 Phycisphaerae bacterium
ACGTGCCAGAAACGCCGACTTAGAATATTTCTTCGCCTTGAAACCTAAGTTGTTCAATCACAGATGGTTACGTTCTTCAAGATGAGAGAAAGATGGCGAGTTTCGGAGAATCGAGCCTGGGGAATCGTCCTCCTGCGCACCCTGATTGGGGAATATTACCCACTCGAATCGATGAGATTCGATGATGCGACGTTGATAGCTAGCTACTTTAAGACCGCCGTCGCCCAGGTAGATGGGTCGACGTTCCAGAAGAGTTCATCCCCGATGGTGAGGTGCTGCTTCCCATGATCCCCGTCTTCGAGGAGGTAGTAAAACCCGATCCGAGAATGGTCAGCCGGGTTGAATCCGTTCATGCAACTGGCAGGGATGATGGCCTCGATCGTGTATCCAGTCTTAGTAACGCTCGACGCGATTTGGATCTTCCCGTCATGAACTTTCGGAGCGTCCTCTTTCGCACGTTGCAACTTGCCCGAACCGGCGAACGGTTTGTTCTTCGCAGTCCCGCCTCCGGTCGGCAAGAAAAAAAACTGATGACAATATCGCGTGGCCCGTTTGTTCTTGCGAGCGTCACGCGTATCGATGCAAAGGCGGAGATTGTCCCCTTTCCAATATTGTTTCGGATCGCAGCGTAGGGGTTTCTTCTTTTTCTTGACGCGCGTCGCGATGGCGATGCCATCTTCGTTCCAACAGGACCACACGCTGGCGAACTCCGGCGCGTCATCAATCTCGCCCAGCGCGGGCAGCAGATCCGCATCGGTCCAATCACTCAATTTGCCGTCCAGCTTCGGAAGTTTCTTGCGAAAGTTTAGAGGAAACTCAAGCGAGAACAGAAATCGGTTGGGAATCAGCACACTCATGCGGTTTGTAACCTTTCTGCATCGCCAACCGGTGAGCTTCGCTTCCAAACATCGCGCAATTGCTTCGCATCCATCTGATCAAGCGATCGAACCCAAGAAACGACCCAATCCCCGTCAGGCCGACGTTTGATTTCGACATCCTGACCAAGCTTATCCACCTGCGTCGGCGTAAAGACATTGCTCGGCGCTTTGAGTTCAATGCGAAGACCCCGACCCATGTTGGTAACGATTTTCCCCCGGCGAGTTTCACCTTCCATGAGACTCACCGATGTCTTACTGTCCCAGTCGAGTTCAAGCTCGGGCTCCAGCGACTTGAATCGACCCACAAGCGATAGCAGAAGCGCCGGTTTCCATTTCGCAATTTGCCTGGCAGACATACTCTTTTGAGAAAGGTGCCATTCCTGTCCGAGAGCTTTCCAAGGCTTGCTGAGCGCAACATTCGTTTGTTGCTCGCCCACGTGCTTTGCGTACGCAGTCGCCGCCTGCTTGAGAAATCGCGAGAACGCAGGCTTGCTGAGATCCTTCACGTCACGCAATGAAATACGAATATCATCCCACCCGCCCGCGACGCCCGTCAAGTGTCGCAACCGGACGCGACTCCATTGACCATAGATGGGCAGGTCTTTCCGAGCATCAAGCGTCTTGACTTTCAAACTGCTTTGCAGATCTGACTCGACGAAAGTATGTTGCGGAACACGAAAGGATAGCTCGAGCAAGTCCTTGAACCCCGTCAGTGCGTGAAAAAACCACGGCTGATTCTTCGCAGCCGTGATCTCAACGCGCGTGCGATGCTTCCAGTCGGTAGGCGCAAACTTCCCCGAGTTCCGAATCGCCGAAACCAACCAAAGAAGCACTTTCGCCTCCCAATTAACAGGCTCGCCATTTCCATCGAGATGGTTGATCGTGTGCCAAGCTTCCCCGTCAACTTCCCACGGCATCTTAACGCTATCCTCGAAATCAGAAGCCTCAGTCATCCCGATCTGAGCCTCCGCCTCAACAGACGCGTCGTGAATCACTCGCTTCGCCGTTGGCCCCGATTTAAGAATCGGTCTCAGCGCGACACCGGTCGCGGACGCCTTCGTCTTAATGATCGTCTCCGGGGTGCCCACCGCGACGACCATCCCGCCGCCCTCACCCGCCTCTGGTCCCAGGTCAATCACCCAGTCAGCCGTTTTGATAACGTCAAGATTATGCTCGATGCAAATGACTGTGTTTTCCATGTCAACAAGTCGGTGCAGTACGCTCAACAGTTTCTTCAGGTCGTCAAAGTGCAGGCCCGTCGTAGGTTCGTCGAGAACGTAAAGCGTTTTTCCCGTGGAAGGTTTTCCAAGTTCAGTCGCCAGCTTGACGCGCTGAGCTTCTCCCCCCGAAAGCGTTGGGGCAGACTGACCAAGTTCAAGATAACCAAGTCCCACATCGTCCAGCGTCCTGAGCATCCGCCGCACCTTAGGCACGTTCGCAAAATGCTCGAGCGCCTCATGGATTCGCATCGAAAGAACGTCCGCGATGCTCTTCCCGCGAAACTTCACCTCGAGCGTTTCGGGGACATATCGCTGACCACCGCACTCCTCACATTCGATCCAAACGTCGGGAAGAAAATGCATCTCGATACAACGCTTCCCCATACCCGTGCAAACCTCGCAACGACCGCCCGCCCGATTAAAACTAAACCGGTTGGCTGTATATCCGCGAATCTTGCTGGTCGGGAGCTTCGCAAAAACCTCGCGGATCGCATCGAAGACCCCGGTGTACGTCGCAGGATTACTTGTCGGACTACTCCCAATCGCCGACTGATCGACGTTGATGATTTTGTCGACCTGTTCGATCCCTGAAATATGCGAATGCCCACCCGGTACCACGCTCGCCCGGTGAATCCGCTGCGCGAGCGCCTTACTAAGAATCCCGCTAACAAGTGTGCTCTTCCCGCTACCCGAAACGCCGGTGACACAGGTAAACCTGGAAAGCGGAAAAGCAACGTCGATTTCGCGCAAGTTATTTTCCCGCGCACCGCAAACGGTAAGCCACTTCCCACTCTCGTCTTTTTCGCTAATCAAACGGCGGTTCGACGGAACCGGGATCGCTTCCTTACCCGACAAATACTTTCCGGTGAGTGAATGGCCATTCTTACGAAGCTTGGCTGGATTGGCTGACGCGGTAACCGTACCACCAAAACTCCCCGCACCCGGTCCGAAGTCCAACACATGATCCGCAGCGTCAATGACCTCGCGATCATGTTCGACAAGAAGAAGCGTATTACCCAGTTCACGCAAACGCGACATTGCGGCGATAAGTCGATGATTGTCTCGCGGATGCAACCCGATCGTCGGCTCGTCAAGAACGTACAGGACCCCAGTGAGTCCGGTCCCAATCTGCGAGGCAAGTTGAATCCGCTGAGCCTCGCCTCCCGAGAGGGTCCCAGCCGTCCGATGCAAGGAAACGTAATCAAGTCCCACATCCACAAGAAAACGGAGTCGCGAAGTGATCTCATGAAGTATCTCGCCGGCGATCTTCTTCTCACGAGCACCAAGCTTAAGTTTTGTGAACCAATCGAGCGTCTTACCTAGCGGCGTCAGGCAAACTTCGTGCATCGTCGCATGACCAACGCGAACAGCCGATGGTTCCGTCCTGAGTCGTCCGCCGTTGCACGCCTCGCACGGAACGTCGGTAACGAGATCCGCGAGCTTGTTGCGATACGCGCGACTAGATCGCGTCGCACGATTGATCGATGGAAAAAATCCGTGCCATTGAAATCGCATCCCAAAAAGCGTGTTCTTCTTCTTGCCGCCCGCACCAAGTTCAATCCAATCGTCCCCGCACCCCTGAAGAAATTCCAGTTGCTGCGTCTCGGAAAGCGAGTTCCAAGGGCGAGAAACGTCGAACCCGATATGGTCAGCCAAGGCAAGCGCGATAAGATGAAGCTTCGACCCAGATTGTAACTCGCCCCAACCCTTGATTGCGCCATCGGCGATCGACCGCGTCGGATGAATCACAATGGCTGATTGACTCGCACCCTGCTGAACGCCAAGACCCTCGCACGCCTCGCACCAGCCAATCCGCGTATTAAACGAGAAGTGGTGGGGGGTCAGCTCGTCAAAACTCCGCCCGCACTCGTCGCAGGCAAAATGCTGCGAAAAACGAAGATCGCCAGCCCTCGCGCCACGCTTTGTTTTCTTCTTCGCTTCGACGCCAACATCTTCCACTCGTTGTACAATGAGCACGCCGTTACCGACAGCCAGCGATTGTTCAACGCTGTCCGTAATGCGTGACGTCTGAGCTTTGCGAACAACGATGCGATCCACTACAAGCTCGACCGCGTGCTTACGCCTGGTCGCGATTTCGATCGACTCGTCTAGCGAATGAATCACGCCGTCGACGCGAACTCGCGCATATCCGTTGGCCCGCTCCCGCGCAAAAAGATGGGCATACGTTTCGTTAGTCGCGGTCTCGACGGGCGCAAGTAGCACGAGCTTCGTCCCCTCGCCCATCGCCAGAATTCGCTCGACGATCTCTTCGCTCGATTGCGTTCCGATCGGCGTCTTGCAGTGAGGACAATAAGCTTCTCCAATACGAGTCCACAGCACACGCATATAGTCGTATATCTCGGTGACGGTCCCGACGGTCGATCGCGGAGACTTGCTCGTATTCTTTTGTTCGATGCAAATCGCAGGAGACAACCCGTGAACGTGATCGACTTTCGGTGGCTGAAGTCTGCCGAGGAATTGCCTCGCATACGAACTCAGCGATTCAACATATCGCCGCTGCCCCTCCGCATAAACCGTGTCGATCGCGAAGCTACTCTTCCCGCTCCCGCTAGGTCCGCAGCAGACCGTCATCTTCCCATGCGGAATCTCAACGTCGATCCCTTTCAAGTTGTGCTGCCTCGCCCCCACGACGGAGATCGTTTTGTTTTCGCGATTCTTCTTGCTTACGGAAGAGGCTTTACGTTTCGTGCGCGATTGCGCAGCGATCGCCGCGGCAGAACTCTTGTCTTGCGAAGCAAACTGATCACGAATCGCAGCCCCGGTGAATGAAGTTTTCGACTTCGCAACATCCTCCGGCGTACCGCTCGCGATGAGATGCCCGCCGCCGCTGCCCCCTTCGGGACCAAGATCAATCACCCAGTCAGCAGTCTTAATCACATCAAGATTGTGCTCGATCACGACGACCGTGTTCCCCGCATCAACAAACCCGTGCAATACCGCCAGAAGTTTCTTAATGTCGTCGAAGTGAAGTCCGGTCGTGGGTTCGTCGAGTAGATAGATCGTTCGTCCGGTCGATTTTCTCACGAGTTCCCGAGCGAGCTTGATACGCTGCGCTTCCCCGCCCGACAGCGTGGTCGACGATTGACCAAGTTTCATGTAGTCCAGACCCACGGCGTGCAGCGTGCCCAGCATATGCGCCACCCGCGGGACGTTTTGAAAATGTTCGAGCGCCTCCTGCACGTCCATGTTCAAAACGTCTGCAATGCTCTTGCCCTTGTAGAAAATCTGAAGCGTCTCGTGGCTAAAGCGCCGACCTTTGCAAACCGGACACATCACCCACACGTCCGCGAGAAGCTCCATTTCTAGCTTGTTGCTACCATTCCCCTCGCAGCTCTCGCATCGCCCGCCGCCGCGCTTTCCGGTCGCGACTTTAAAGCTAACGCGACCGGGTTTGTACCCACGAATCTT
>JAJDDZ010000255.1 GCA_029260025.1 Phycisphaerae bacterium
GGATTGGTTGAGACTGTGACTACGGCGGATACGACCATTACACGATCTAGCGCGACGGTTGGGGATTATGTCTCGCTTCTTCGTCCGCATCAGTGGGTGAAGAATGTTGTTGTGCTTGCTGGGCCTGCGGCGGGGATGAAGCTTGTTGAGGTTACTGCGCTTCCGGCGATTGGGTTGACGTTTCTTGCGTTTTCATTGGCTGCGAGTGCTGCGTATGCGTTTAACGATTGTATTGATCGCGATGCTGACGCTACGCACCCTACCAAGCGACACCGTCCTGTTGCTAGCGGTCGGATTTCGATTGCGGGGGCGATTGGACTTGGTTCGATCTTGACGATCGTTGCGATCGCGATTCCGATTCTCTGGTTGCCGCAGGGTGTGGTTTTTGTGATTCTGGCGTATGTGGTTTTGACGGGACTTTATACGGTTGCGTTGAAGCGTCAGGTTATTCTTGATGTGATTGTTATTGCTACTGGTTTTATTCTTCGGGCGCTGGCGGGGGCGGTTGCGGTTGGTGTTCCGACTTCTGAGTGGATGATGGCTTGCGTGTTTACGCTTTGTCTGTTTATGGGATTTGGTAAGCGTCGGAGCGAGATCGCGATGATCGGGAGCGAGGGTGTGGCTGAGGTCGGTGAGCATCGTCGGACGCTTCTGCGGTATACGCCGGACTTGCTTAATCATTTGTTGACTGTTTCTGCCGGGATCGCTGTTATTACTTTCTTGCTCTATACGCTGGATAAGCAGGGGCATCCTTCGCCGTTTCACAAGGAGCATCTTTTTTATACCCTGCCACTGGTGGTTTATGGAATTTTTCGATTTGCGATGTTGACGGAGCTTGGCGTATATACGGGTCCAACTGAGATCGTGCTGAAGGATCGTGCTATGCTTTGGACGATTACTTTGTGGACTTTTTGTGCGATGGTTGTGGTTTATCAAACGACGTTTTTTGGTGCTGGGGGGTTGGAAGGGTTTTTTCGGCTTTCGAGCGCTGCGGGCGGTTCTTGAGTTGGGTCGGAATTGATCTATGGGTAGAAGCACAGTTGCGATTGTTAAGACTTCACCAGCGACGGTGCTGGAGGATTATCATCGATTGATGAACGCGGCGGGGTATCAGGACGTTCTTTCCAAAGAAATCGATACTGCGCTGAAGGTCAACATTAGTTGGCATTTTTTCTACCCGGCTTCTTCGACAACTCCCTGGCAACTTGAGGGTGTGATTCGGGCTATGAAACGCGATGGGTACGATCCGGACTTGATTCATGCGTGTCATAACCGGACGGTTGTGATTGATTCGCGTCTTGGTGAGCGGGAGAACAAGCAGGTTGATGTTATTGAGGCGCATAAGCTTCGCAATATTCATCTTTATGATGAGGGGGTTGAGTGGGTTCCGGTACGGGAGGCGGTTGGGGATCTGGCGGATGAGTTTCTGTGTTTGAACGAAGTTTATCCGAAGGGGTTTAGCATTCCTCGGCGTTTCATCGGCGAGAATATTATTCATCTTCCGACGGTGAAGACGCATGTTTTTACGACGATGACGGGGGCGATGAAGAACGCTTTTGGGGGGCTGTTGAACGAGCATCGCCACTGGACGCATCCGGTTATTCACGAAACGCTTGTGGATCTGTTGATGATTCAGAAAAAGATTCATGGCGGGGTTTTTGCGGTCATGGATGGGACGTTTGCTGGGGATGGACCCGGTCCGCGTTGTATGATTCCTCATGTTAAGAACGTTTTGCTTGCCTCGGACGATCAGGTTGCGATTGATGCGGTTTCTGCGAAGTTGATGGGGTTTGACCCGCTTTCGGATGTTAAGTTTATTCGTCTGGCGCATGAGCGGGGTCTTGGTTGCGGTGATGTGAACGAGATTGAGATCACGGGGGATGAGGAAGTCGCGAAGGAGAACTGGAACTTTGTTGGTCCGTTTAAGAAGATGACCTTTGCGGCGAGCATGCAGCACAAGATCTATTGGGGGGGACTGCGGGGTTTTCTTGAGTGGTCGCTTCGGACTTGGCTTGCGCCTTGGGCTTATATTGCTAGCGTCTTGTATCACGATACTTTTTGGTATCCGTTTAAGGGTCGCGTTCGTGTTCGTCAGGCGATGAGGAGCGAGTGGGGTCGACTTTTTCATAATTGGGGGTCTGTTTTGGCTGATGATCGGGGATATGCGGATGTCGGTGAGAGCAGCGGTAAGCTTGTTCGCAGCGCGGGAAAGCTTTTTCGAATGTCGCTCGGGATCTTGTTTACCTGCATCAAGGAAGCTCCGGAGCTGGGGCTTGGTCGGCGGAAGCGGGCTGAGAAACCGTCGTAGCGGGGTTTTGCCCTGTTTTGGAGCTTCTCGGACGTTTTTATTTTTTTCTTGCCCTGGGTTGCACGGTTAGCTAATATGTGTGGTATGAAGTTAACGGTCCAAGAATCAGGACGCATCCTGAGTGGGAGTCTCGCTATCGAGACGATCTTGGGGGGATCGTGCGCGTGTTGTAGCTGTTGTTGTTGCTCCGTCCCGACTGAAAGGGCACCCCGACAGGTTCGCTAACACGCCAAAGCGTAACGAGGCAATGCGACGACCTGCGGGATGAATCCTGCAGGTCTTTTTTTTGTCATTTTCGCGGACGTTGAGAACGAGAAGTTGATGAGACGCGGAGGGGGGTGCGGGCCTAAGATTGGGCACGGTGGGTCGCGCTAAAGAAAATGGTGGAGGGAAGAATAAGTGGAAATGGAATTGTACAAACCGGGGCAGGCGAATCTTCCGCTGAATCAGCGCGAGGAGATAACTGAGAATACGCCTGCAGATAAGATCATCGCGTGGACGCTCGAACGATTCGTAGATCAGCGACTGGCTCTGACTTCGTCTTTTGGGATGGAGGGGTGTGCGCTGATCGATATGTATGCGTCGCATGGAGTGCCGTTTACGGTTTATTATCTCGATACGATGCTCTTTTTCAAAGAGACGTATGACCTTCGCGATACGCTTATTGAGCGCTATCCGCACGTGAACTTCGTGAACCGTGGGACGGCTGTGACGATCGAGGAGCAGCAGAAGGAACATGGGGCGGAGCTTTGGAAACGGGATCCCGCGAAGTGCTGTCAGATTCGCAAGGTCGATCCGATGTATGCGGTCATGGGTAATATTGATGTCTGGATCGCTGCGCTTCGCCGATCTCAGTCGGCTGCTCGTGCTAATCTGCGTGTGATTGATTGGGACTGGCGGTACCAGGTTCTCAAGATTAGTCCCTTGGCAACCTGGGAACGGGCTGACGTTTGGGATTATATCAAGAAGAACGACGTACCTTATAATGCACTTCACGAGCAGGGTTACCCGACGGTAGGTTGTACGCACTGTACGAAGGCGGTTCCCGGCTCGAGTGTGGGCGAGTACTCCCGGGCTGGTCGCTGGTCTACGGCGGAGAAGACGGAATGCGGGCTTCATGGCGGTGAGGGTATCTAGGTAGTTTACCGCGATGGCGGGTGTTTGGTGGTCGCTTTGCTCGTCCTCCGGGATTCAAGGGGGCGACAAAGTGTGAAACTGGACGATAGAAACAGACGGTGCGGGTGACCCGCGCCTGCGGAGTCGGCGGGAAGGATTCTTAACGTGCCGGAAGATCTGCCTCAACTGGATTCGGCCAATCGCGCGACTCCGTGCGAACTCGTTACGCGAGATTTCTTGCGAAATCCGTTCGTTACCCAATCAAAAAAAATGGCAGCCAGGTGCCTTGTCGTTTCGACCTGTCAAAGGGTTGAAACACCTTCCTCCACCCCCCCCAGGGCACCTGGCTGTCTGTTTTCATCAATCCTTGTTGCCGTCGATCACTGCGGGGGTCATCCAATCCCGAATTTTCTAGCCGTGGTGTCGGCGTGAGCGGTGGGGCGGTTGTGGTAGCGGCGCATGGGTCGGACTGCGATGATGGCGTCAACGCTAGTGTCTTTGCACTGGCAGATCGGATTTCGTCGACGGGAGCTTTCGACGAGGTTGTTGCTTCGTTTCATCGGGGCGTTCCACACTACTCGACTGTTTTTGATGAGCTTGAATCCTCGCGGGTGACGGTTGTCCCCTTTATGACTAGCGACGGGTACTATTGCGATGAGGTGTTGCCGCGCGAACTTGCCCGCAACGATTGTTTCGGAAAGATCTCGTTACGCGTAACGCCGCCGGTTGGTCTTCATCCCGATATCGCACGGATTGCTCAAGATCGCGCGATTGCGCTTGCGACTGCCAGTAGCATTGCACTTGAGGAATCATCCTTGTTGGTCATTGGACACGGAACGAGACGTAACGATACGAGTCGAGATGCTACGGTTGGGCTTGCTGCGACGCTTTCGGGGCGCCTTGGTGTGATCGAATCGATACCTTGTTTTCTTGAAGATACTCCGACGATCGCGGAGGCGTGCTTGTCTTCGCGGGGGCGGAGCGTCGTTGCGATTGTGTTTTTGCTTACGGATGGGAAGCACGCGCGTCGAGATGTGACGGGCGGTCTTTCGCTGGGAGGGTCCGTGGATGATTGTCCGGCGTATCGCGGTTATTGCGATGGGAAATTCGTCGTGTGTGACGCCCCCATCGGGACCGATCCTGCGATGACAGAGTTGGTTGTCGATCTTGCGACGCGGGGTGTTGTGAGTCAAGCCTATTCGAGCGAGGAAGTCGCGTGAAACCGCTTGCGAGTACAGTTTATCTGGTTGGAGCAGGTCCTGGTGATCCGGGACTGATGACGGTTCGCGGGATGGACTTGTTGAGAGATGCCGACGTCGTGGTGTACGATCGTCTTGTGAACGCTGACCTTCTTGAGTTTGCCGGGGGGGATGCGGAACTCATCGACGTGGGTAAGGGGGCTGACCGGAAGAGCGTTACGCAGAAGGCGATCAATGCGCTGCTAATCGACCGAGCGAGTGCGGGGCGAAGCGTCGTGAGATTGAAGGGCGGCGATCCGTTTATGTTCGGGCGGGGGTTCGAGGAGCTTGTCGCGTGTCGTGCTGCGGAGGTTGATTGCGTGGTTGTTCCTGGTGTTGCTAGCGTTGCGTCTGTTCCCGCTGCTGCTGGGATTCCTGTTACGCTTCGGGGTGTGGCGAGGTCGTTTGTGGTGATTACCGCGA
>JAJDDZ010000256.1 GCA_029260025.1 Phycisphaerae bacterium
ATTCGCGCACGAAGCGCACTAGCGGCATTGACGCCAGCCAGATTGCGATCAGCGCCACCAAACCCGCTACGGTCGGTCCGGTGCTCGCCCGAAATGTCCCGCCGACAGATTTCAGGACTTCCCGCCAATTCGATGGATCTAGTAACCACGCAAGCGCCTCCCGCCCGTGCCGGATGTCTGAGGTGCTAGGTAACGTGCTGCTCTTGATCCAAAGCACTTTCTCATCAACGTATTCAGCAAGGCGCCCGATCTTCTTGACCAGTTCTCGTTCTTTGCTGTCTAGGTCCACAAGCTTGTCGAACAGCCGGTCGTTGTCCTTCAGAAGTCCGTCCGCTTCGGCCCGAAGGGTGGCGATGGCCTCCTGCGTGGCCTCGCGAATCATGGCTCGCTGATCTTCGCCAGTGTCGGTGTCGATCGACGTCATGATCTTGGCGACCAGAGCGTCGACATTCATAAGCTCGCCGCGCCGATCCTCTACTTCCATCATTGCAAGCTGGGCGGCGCTGATTCTGTCCTTACGCTGGCGAAGATTGCGCTCAAACTGGCGAAGGCTAGGAAGACTTCCACGGTGTTTTCGCAAGAGTTGGCCGATGGCGTTTGTAAGCCCCGTTGCGTTCACTCGACGCGTGAGCTTCTCGAAGTCCTGGCTCACCTGGTTCAGAAGGGCCTCTGTTTCGGTCAGGCTTGTGTCGACTTCCTTGTTCTCGACCTGTAATTCCTTCGCACGGACCGCCAATTGCTCGCGCTCTTCGGCGAGTGGCCGAAGCGCTGGATGTGCACGTTTCAGCTGCTCACGCGCCTCGCGGAGTGCGAACTCCGATTCTCGGCGAGCGCTTTCCTGGACGAGGGTCTGCCACGCCGACAGAAGCTTCTCGAAATAACTGACCCGCCTGGAAGAACGGTCGAGTCGCGCTTGGATCGAGTCGCGGCGAGCGTCGTAGCTAAGCAACTCGCTATTGTAGGCTTCGACCTCACGCTCGATCGCGAGACGACGGATCTGATTGAACGCCTGCTGAGCCAGTCGAACCGCAGTCGGCTGGCCCGCGTCCGGAGTATCTGGGGTCTCGGTTAGTGTTTGGAGACGCGCCTTGGCGGCTGCTAGAAGCTCCGGGATTTCCTTCCGGCGGGTCGTACGTCGGTCGCGTTCCCGCTCCCAATCCGCCAACGTCCTCTTCTCAGCATCCAAGTCGCTCTGTGTTTGGCGAAGGCGCTGTTCAAGTTCGGTGCGTGTGGCACCGGCGGGTACCTCAGGTGTCGGCTCGCCGAGCGCCGACATGAGCTCGGACTGGATCGTCTTGAGCGTCTCAGGCGCCTTCTGGCGTTCGGCGTCGTATTCGGCGGCCTTCTTGGTCCACTGCTCGACCAGCTCGAGCTGTTGAACCGCCTGCGTGTAGAAGCCTACTGCTTTCGATTTCGCGTCTTCCGTAACGTCCGTTGCGTCTTGGACCTGCTTGAGTTGAAGCTGGATTTCATTGACTGAGAGTGATGGTCGGGGCACAGCCGCCTCGGCCGTTGGGTCGGCTTGCTGAGCGCGCCCGGTGGGACCCTCCTGCTGCGCGCCCAAGGCCGCCAAGGACGGAAGAAACGCCATAGCGAACAGGAATCGGAGCCGGATCGCTCGATCCGTGTGCATCGGATATCGCATGTCGATCAAAGTCGCTCTCATGACGTCCTCCAAGCGAAGCGCGGACGCTAGCGCGGGCCACAAACCAATTAGTCTGATCATTGTCGGGCGAAACAGCACGAAACGCTAGGCGCTGCTGAAAGTTTCGGTCCTCGGTACAACGGACACGAGTCAGTCTCCCCGTTCGTGAGGTTTGGAGTGTTTTGTGTCGTGGCCTCGCTCGCCTCGTTGTGAAGTGCTCGTGGCCATCCAGCGAGTTTTCGGCTCGCATACCTTCGAGTAGAATAGGAACTGCCTTTGGGCGGAACCGTCTGCCCGTCGCATAGCGATGCCGCCGGCGCCGTTCCGTAACGGACGCCAAGAGCGCGGCATCGAAGAGAATGGAAGTTCGGGAGTCGAATCATGTTCCGTAAGAAACATCCGAAGGCGGGCGCCCGGCCCGGCACGCTGGTCATCAGCCACGCATCCCCACCACCTGTTATCCGGGTCATGGAGTACACGCCTGAAAGCGTCAAGGAGCATGAAATCGACGACGTCGAAAGCCTGCGGCGTTTTCTGCAGGCCGATGCGAAAGTATGGATCGACGTGCAGGGTTTCGGCGATGAAAAGGTCATCCGTGCGATCGGCGAGCTGTTCGGCCTGCACCCGCTGGCGCTAGAGGACGTAGTGAACGTCCCGCAGCGACCCAAGGCAGAGGCCTACGACAAGCACCTTCTGTGGATCACGCGCATGGCCACGATGGTCGACCATGGGACGCTTCAAACCGAACAGGTGAGCATGGTCCTCGGAGCCAACTACCTACTCACGTTTCAAGAGATGTACGGCGACGTGCTTGACCCGGTGCGTGAGCGGATCCGCGTTGGTAAAGGGCGACCAATCCGGAATTCCGGACACGACTACCTTGCCTACGCAGTCATCGATGCGATCATTGACGGATACTATCCAATCCTGGAGACGTTCGGCGAGACGATGGAAGAATTCGAGAACGAGATTGTGGATAATCCGGACAGTAGCCTGCTGCAGAAAATCCATCATATCAAGCGCGAAATGCTCGCGCTGCGCAGGGCAGTGTGGCCGCAGCGCGAAGCGCTGAATAAGCTGATCCGCGATGAGTGTGAGTTCGTAACGGAGAACGTCCGAACGTACCTGCGTGACGTATATGATCATTGCATACAGATCATCGATGTTGTCGAGACCTATCGTGAGCTCGCAGGTGGACTCATGGATGTCTACCTTTCAAGCATTGGCAACCGGCAGAATGAGGTGATGAAAGTTTTGACTATCATGGCGAGCATCTTCATCCCGCTCACATTTCTGGCCGGTATCTACGGGATGAACTTCGACAATATGCCTGAACTGCACTCTGCCTGGGGCTACCCGATGCTGCTCACGATTATGTTTGCGGTTGGCGTGGGGATGACATTCTACTTCAAAAGGAAGGGATGGCTCGGCGGTCAGCGTAGCCGACCTGAAGAATAAGGTCCAAGAAGGATTGTCTTAGACAAAGGAGGGTCCTGCACACATGGACGTTGCCAAGGTTGCGATGCTGGGTGCGTCCGTTGTATGGGCAGCGCTTGGTGGGGTCGTCCAGTCGCATCGTAGTGTCAGGACGGTGGTGTAGCGATTCACGACTCCGCCCAAGGAGAAAAAGAATGAACCGTATGCGGACTTGGTTGCTCGCGATTGTTGCTGTGTTGGTACTCATCGTCGTGCTGCAGAATACTCAATCGGTCGAGACAAAGATTCTGTTTGTCACTCTCTCGATGCCGCGAGCAGTGCTGCTTCTTGTTACGCTGCTGATCGGCTTCGTGCTGGGCTTGGTCGCTGCAAGTTGGCGCGGCCGGGAGCGTGACACTAAGACCGATTCGTGACTTGGCTCTTAAGTCCATTTCAGGGTTGCACTGCTTGCCGCTGGGCGCGGTGTGTTGTGGCGAGCAACGAAGCACCGCGGGCCGCTCATCGGCTTCGGTTACGGGAAGACCCGGCGGTCACGCTCATGTTTCACTTGCTCGCCTGACATCTTGCCTACTGTCCGACTGTTCGGCCGTATCTTCAAGCCTAGCGTACAGGAAGGAGTACTGGTCCCTGAGGCCGTCGACACTCGAAGAACTGCGGATTGGCCTCCACAAACTTGGCGATCTTGCGCGACATACTGCCGTGACCGATCACTCGCAAATGAGGAAGGAGTCAACCACAATCTCTTCGCACAAGACGTCGATGACGACATCATCGTAGCAGTCCACGAACCCGAAAAAATCTTCCTCACAGACGCTTACGATGGTCTGCCGCGTACGGCAGCCCACATCAACCACGTCCTGCTGAAAGCACTCACTTGGCTGTGGCCGGATCACGAGTGAAATGCCGCTGCCGCAGCCAGCGGTCAAAATCAAGATGACTGTAACTACTGCGACTGCCGAGCGGACGCTGGAACCTCTCATGTTGGTATCCTTTCGTTTCTCAATTGAGCTACGCGCGACGATTGCATGTGACGCTTCTCTCTCTACGGTTTCCGCCGAGCTGGCGGCCTCGCACCCCTGTCCTGGTGGTGGGCATTGCGAATCTTCGGGCCTTGCACTCTTCCATCTGGCTGCACGCCGTATCGAGGGAATCCCCTAGCCACCATGGATTACGGTCGCTTCTTCTCAGGTGCTTTTCTGGTCGGCCGTCTTCCGGGTCCATCGGATCGCTTGATCCGCTCCGTCGGCGTAGGCCGGCGCGTTTCGGGCGCCGCTCTTCGTTGGGAATCCGGCGCAGGGGGATTCGGGCGAACCGGTGCCCTTCGCGTCACGTCCGGTTGGCGCGAACCGTCTGTCTGGGTTCTGGATCGCGGTAATTCCATGCGCCGAACCTGATTTTCACCTCGAGCGGCGTTGGCCGACCTTGCAGCCGGTGCTTCATTCGAAGCGCGCACCCGTCTGCGGTCCCTGATTTCAGAGGATGTGCTCTTGGCGCGGCTAAACTGCTCCGGGCTGGTTCTTGCGAATCGAACTTCGGCAGACCTTACTTGCCTGTATTCAGCGAAAGGTCTTGCGATTGAAACGGTCCCGTGCTGACGCGAATAAACCCGCGCGGGCCTTAGTTCGACGTGTTCACGTCTTCGCGTGAATTCGGCTCTGACCGACACCTCCCATCGCGGGTTGGTCCGTCGATGAATAACCAATTGCCGTGCATAGATGGGATCGTAACCGTACCGGCTATAATGAAACGAGAAGCTCGGATAGATCCCCGCGTCTATATATGTATGGGCGTAGTAATCTCCGTAGTAGTAATGGCGGATGCGGGGCCTGGCGAAAAAGTGATCGATTGCCACATTCACATCGATGGCGAATCGCGGCCGGTAAACATAGGCCGGACGCGAATAGACCACGCTGGAAATGCGCACCGGGGCGAACACGACGCCGCGTCGCACAGGCGCGTAGTCCCAGTAGCCGTCGACAAAGATGCACCCTCGCGGTGTCCAGACATATTGCGCGGGCGCCCAAACCCAATCGGCTTCGCTCACCACCCAGTACCCGGGCCGCCACAAGTAGCGGGAATCTCGCCAGACCCAGCAGCCCGGCGCCCACATGTGGGTGGAGCTCGGTGGCTCGCTTGAGGGTCCGACCTCGATGCTTGCGGGTGGTGATGGAAGGTACTCGACGATCTCTTTCTCGCCGGCCCGCCAATACCCGGAGATCCACTGCGCGCCGGTTGCCGTCCTTAGCCAATAACCCGGCACCCAGTCGCGATCGGGTGGTACATCACGCCAGATGCCGCTGACCCAGATAAACGAGTTGGTTTCATCGTCCCAACTCCAGTAACCGTCGATCCACATGACGCTGTTCCCGTCCGGTCTCTCGTCGGGCGGAAGTTCTTCGATGGATTCCGGCGGCGCCTCGGGAACGACCAAGCCGGGCTCCGGATCGAAAACGACGGGCGCGGCGAATGCCTCGTGCAAAGGACCTCTGGCGAGGACCTCCATGCCCTCATCGCTATCCGCCGGCTGTTGCGCTTTGAGTCCCGTGACTAGTAAGACGCCGCTCAGGGCGACGAATGCGCAGGGAATACGTAAGTGTGATCGCTGAAACACGTTACACCTCCTTCTGAATGCTCGCCGGCGCCTTGGCCATGCCGACCAAGCATACGCCGACACAAGAGCGAACGGATGATGATACCGGAAACGCCAGTCGGTCACAACGCGCCACGATGCCTTCATCCTATAGTACATCTGACTACCAGGATCATGGTTCATCCGCTTGCTGGTCATTTGGCGCACCTTTCGTTTTTTCGGCCACATCTTCAAGCCGCGCGAACGGGAATGAGTACTGGTCTCTGAGGCCGGCGACGTTCGAGACGTGGCGGACGGCTTTGCGGACTTCGCTATAGAGCTGCGATAGAACGACTTTCTCTTCCACTTCGCCTTCCTCACGAACAGCAAGCAAGCGGTGCATGGCGTACATACCAAAGAGCACGGAGATCATGAACAGAAAATCGAGCCCCTTCAGGCTAAGCGCAGAGAGATCAAACACCGAATCGGCCGCCTCTGCTGACGTCCATCGAAGAGAGAGTGACAGTTCTTGCGTAGTGAACCAGTCGGCGGCCAGTCCCGCCAGAATCGGGGCCACGGTAGCCGCCACCCCGTTCACGAGCGCGTTCGCCGCCAGATACGCTGTGGCTTTGCCATGCGGCGCGGCCTTGAGGGCGATGTTCCCCGCGCATAGGTTGATCCCGGCCGTTGAGACGCCCGCCAGGACGTGAATCGCGATTAACAGCGGGATCGTGAGAAAGTGCTTCTCCGGCATGGTCAGAAAAGGCCACATGAAGATGCTCACGATGAACATCCAGCCGGACACGGCCAGTACCGACTTGTTGCTGAACCTGTCTGAAATGCGCCCCCACATGCGAAAAAACACGACATTGATGATCTGGCTAAGAACGGATAGGGTGAGCACGAACCCCAGCGACATACCAAGCCTGGTAACCATGTAGACGACGAAAAACGGCGCCGCCAAGTTGACCGCGAAGTTCCAGCTCCCTAGGAACATTAAGAGCCGCCGGAAATTGAATTCACGAAACGGTTCTGCCAGGACCACGAACACGCCTCTGGGGACATGTGGCGCCATCTTTGGTTCAGGAATGCGGGCGAGAAAGAAGACGCCGACGAGTCCCGCGGCACTGCCGAGAACGAACAGAATGCTGTAAGGCGCATTGGCATCAGACATCACGCGCTTCCCAACTTCGATACCGAATCCGGCCAAAAGCGTCAGCACGGCCCCTGTCGCGGTTGCAATGGCCAATCGCTTGCCGAAGTAGCTCCCCATGATGTCCTGAGGAATGAAATCACGCATCCATGAGTTGAACGCACAACCTGAGATCGTCCCCAGTCCGAAATACAGCAAGAGACAGATCAGCAGAACTGCGACACGCTGCTCCGCAGGAACAATCCAGGGAAGTGCAGCGACGACCAACCAAACCAACCGGCTGAAGAACGAATTGAGCACAACGAGTGCCTTCCGCAGGCCCGAGCGATCCACCACGAAGATGGCAGGAATCTGTAGGATCTGCGTGAGCGGACCGACTGCCGCTAGCAAGCCGATGACTAGGTTCGAGGCCCCTAGCTGCAGGGCGAAGGCGACCAAGAACGCGCCACCGGTGAATGCACCCATGACCTGTGAGCAAACCCCGTCGTAAAGCAGAGCCTGCAGACCACTCTTGACCTCCGATTCGTCGATGCTGTCTTTTGGACGCAGCATTCCGATCATCGACTACTTCCCCTTTTCCCGTCTTCGCGGCACTGGCTTGGGCTTTTCCAGTTCGAGAACGGGCGCCCCATCGTGGAAAACCGTAACCGCCCCCGACGACTCCGAAATGACCACCGCGACGGATTGCGTGTTCGATGTAATCGAGGCAGCTGCTGTATGTCTCGCGCCCAGTCCGGATTCCAATTTGATTCGCTTACTTGACGCATCGATGTAAGTTGCAGCCGATTCCACGACGCCTTTCGTACTCACAACAAATGCCCCATCGAGAGCAGAGAACTCGCGTATTGACTCGAAAAAGCTCTCATTGTGAATACTGCGGAGCTTCCGCGAATGCCCTTCACAGGGATTGAAGATCAATTGACGAAGATGCGGCTGTAGCTCCTCTAAGTCGCCTAAGACAAATGCCGTTCCGATCGCCCCTCCTTCTCGGCCTTCCGATGCGAGCCGCAGCGCTATTTCCAAGACGCGTCCGAACGCACGGCTCACCAAGACCGTCTTCATCACATTCAAGTCGTGTTTTCGGAACCAAGGGAAGTCACGACGTGCGTTCGCGATGACAACCGTATCAAGTCGCCGCGATCCAGCTACTCCAGACAGGCATACCACACTTTCATCAAGAGAAATCTTCTCGTCAAGAACGGCCCTGAAGATGGCAATGCGGAGCTGACTAAATCGTGTCAGCTCCGCCTCTGGAATCCAAATCAATCCGTCATTTCGCTTCGGCTGCATTGGCAACTCCGGGTTCGTGACGAGCCACAAGATAGTCTCCGTGTCGCGCACATCCTCAATGGCTTGGACATCAGCGGATTCACTCACCTGCACGAGAAGCGTTGAAATGTCGAGGGTGTGAGCCAGTGCAAAGGCATGGCGAACGAGCGCTTGCGATTCGATGCTTTCTTGATTGCGCTTGGGATCTCTCACGTTCATGTGCCTGTTCTCGCACGATCTATTTCACGCCAGAACCGTGAACCAACCGCTACTTCTTGCTGCCTATCGTTTCCTCGGCCGGTTCAACAACTAAGACGTTCGACGCAAGGTCGTCCGAGAGTCTCTCGCCAAGGCCCGCTTCTTTGGATCGAAGACGTCGTAAGTCCGACGGTTTCGACCCTTTTGGTAGCTTGCCGAGATTGCAGACGGGCTCGCCGGGTCCGATCGCCGGAAGCGTGGTCATGCCAATGACAACGGCGTCGAACGGGGCGTTGAGCGTGTTTCGATCACGACCGAGAAGCGTAGCGTTCGTTGCAAGTGGTTGGTCCTTTTCAACGATGTCCCCCGGTTTGACATGGAATTGTAGAAACCCGCCGTATTCGGCGCGGACCCACTTGGATCTGGACACGACAACTTGAAAAGCCGCGCTTTTTCGTGTGCCACCAAGCATGTCAAGCTCACGGAGCACATTCTTGACTCCACGTGTTGCTGACTCGACGATGGTCGGTTCCACCTTCCAGACCTCGCCCCCCTCCATGATGATCGTCGGGCAACCGGCTCGGCAGGCTTCGCGACGAAACGAACCGCGCGGACCCTTGGCATTGATAATGATCTCCGAGCCAAAGCTCTCAGCGAGCCGTCGAACTTCGGGATCGGTCAGATCGCCGCGTACGTTCGGATAATTCGTCCGCCGAACTGCGGCGGTGTGCAGGTCAATTCCGTAATCACATTTTGAGACAATTCCATCGAAGATGGTTCGCGCCATCCGACTGGCCAAGCTACCGTCCTTCGACCCGGGAAAGCAGCGATTGAGATCCCTTCGATCCGGCATGTAACGCGAATGTCGTTCGAAAGACAACATGTTCAAAACGGGTACTAGGATGACAACCCCTCGCGAAAGGCGAAAGGTATCGTCCTGAATCAACGTGCGGACGGCACCCGTTCCGTTGATCTCATCTCCGTGCAGAGCCGCCGTAACGAACACAACCGGACCGGGCTTTGGAGCACGCTGAATGTGCAGTGGAATGCGAACGACCACGCCGGAAGAGCTTTCGCTGACCGCCAGCGTTACGTCACGCGATTCGCCTGCGCCGATCGGCTCGCCGTTCCAGTTGTCGATGGTCTTGAGGTTTCGTTTCATAGACTCGTCTCGGGTCATGCACCTGCGGGTCGGCTTTGGTCATTGCTGACTTCATCGATCTCGGGCGTCTGTGGCTCTTCCTGTTGAGGCAAGTCCTTCACCTTGGGCCGCCTTCTCCTCCGGGTTTTCTCTGGAACCATACTCCGCATCCCGTCGAGCTTGCCGAAGCACAATAGGCGGTCGCCCGGCTCCAGCGTGCGGCTAGGGCGAGGATTCGGGATCGCCGCCGTGCCTCGATGAAGCGTCAACACGTTGATGTCCTGGTCTCGCAATCCCGATTGCGCAATCGTCTGCCCGACGTATTCCGAGCCATCGGGAACATGAATCTCGGTCACGCCGTAGCCCCGGCTGACCGTAAGGCGCTGGCGCAGATCGATTTCCGGGAAGTCTACTTGGGCGGCAATGTAGTCAATAATCACACCGGCAATGTCGAGTTGTGTGCAGGTTTCGATTCCCTCCAGGCCAGGCGATGAATTCACCTCCATGATTTGTGGGCCGTCTTTGCCCTCAAGCATGTCCACGCCGGCGACGCGCAAACCCATGATTTGCGTAGCACGTACGGCCGTCTCGCGATAAGCGTCGTCGAGTTCAACGACTTCAGTCTGGCCGCCGCGATGTACGTTACTGCGGAATTCCTGCCCTTGGGCAACACGACGCATCGCCGCAACCACCTGATCGCCCACGACGAACGCCCGAACATCACGACCCTTGCTTTCGGCCACGAACTTCTGAATAAGTACGTTCTGCTTTGTACTGTGCAGCGTTTCAATGATGGCCTCGGCGATCTTTACTGAATCAGCCAGAATGACACCCACGCCCTGAGTACCCTCCAGTAGCTTGATGATGACAGGAGCGCCGCCGATACGCTCAATCGCAGGTAGTATGTCTTTCTTGTCACGAACAAATGTGGTTCGCGGCATGCCGATACTATGCCGACTGAGAATCTGCATACTGCGAAGTTTGTCGCGAGAATTGGCAATCCCGATAGAGGAGTTGGCGCAGAACACATCCATTTGTTCGAATTGGCGTACCACTGCCGTTCCGAAGTAGGTAATGGACGCACCAATTCGAGGCAGCACCGCGTCGTACTGGCTAAGCTGAATGCTACGGAAGTAGAGGTCAGGTTCGCCCTCCTGCAAGTCAATACTGAACTTGACTGTGCCGAGCACTTTCACCTGATGTCCACGCTGCTGAGCCGCTTCCCGGAGTCGCCTTGTGCTATAGCATTTCGGGCTGCGGGAGAGGATGGCGAGTTTCATTATATCGTTCCTTTCGGGTTACAGATGTCCAGCTTTCGACTCGCCGTCAGATTGTTGCGTTCTCTTCTTCTTTGGCTGCCCGCCATAGAACGACTTGGCGGGATCAACGAGAAACCTACGACGTATGCCTTCGCGACACAGCAGCATCCGGAACCGCATCTCGTCATGGTTCGCAACAGTAAGTTCGACCGGCCATGATTATGCCATGTGACTTCGCAGTAGATCGGTTCCTTTGTTAGACGCGACTCGATAAGAACGGCACGCTTCTCCGCACGGCCTGTTGTCGAGCGACGAGTACGTGCCAGTAGACCACACGGAATACCAGCGCGCGATCCGAAGAGTATCCACGAATCGCCTGAGACTCGCCCCACGTTCCCGTGCCAACGCGTCCGCCGCGAAGTTCGCTGCGCGTGTCGTCGTTTATGGCCGCTCATGGCCATCGCCGGCTAAATAGCTATAATAGCACGGATCTCGGTTGTCCGCGAGAGGCATGGGCCGGTTGCCTCGACGGTCAACTGTTGGTAGGCCAAACCGCGGAATCAGGATTCATGGCGCCAACTCCAATGTATGCGACTCTTTCGCCGAACGAGAAAGCTCCTACCAGCCGGCGCGTAGCCGGGACTATCACGCGGAGAGGATCTCCATGACATGTACGACACGACGGCTCCAGGACGTACGAGCGTACGCTCATCGTAACGCAGCGCTTAGAGTCCTGGGTTGTTGCATTGCAATTAGTTTGTCGCTCTCCGCGCCGGTTTTTCCGCAGCAATCCGAGCAACCCGTTTCCGCTCCGGTGAGCCCACCTCCGACGGTTCGCGAGCGTATCACGAAATCGCTGGAAGAACTGACAAATGAATTGACCGAAGCAAAGGCGGCACTTGACGGCGCGGCGGCAGAGAATCGTCCCGCGCCAGAAGCGTTGAGGACAAGGGTCGATGTCTTGGTCAGGCTGGACCTGCTCTATGGGCAAATCTTGGCAGCGCTGGACCATGAAGCCGAATTGAATGCGACGAAGAATCGCATTACAACAAACCTCGACAAGCTTCGTGCAAACGGCCCCACAGAGGCACGCCCATTTCCTTTTTCGCTTCTCGAGAAGCTACGGGATCAACTAGAGTCGGAAACGTCACGCAAAGTAACGCGGGCGGACGCAGCAGACGCATCGAAGGCGTCCCTTGGGGAAGCAAGAACCGGATTCGAGCAAAAGGAGCGGGCACGACGGAAGGCCAAGGAGGCCCTGGATAGCAACAAAGACGAATCCCAAACGCCCGAGCTCGCTACCACGCTCCAGCGTGCTCAGCTCGAAAGTCGCGTCGCGGGCGAGGAACTCCGACTCCGCGAGGTAGAGTATGCCAACCTAGGACTTGAGAGCGGCGTTCGTAGTTTGCAGCTCACGTTTCTTGGCGAGAAGATTGACCACGTCGCCAAGGACACTCGCTTTGCACAAGAAGGCATTAACGAATATTTGGCCCAGTTGGATCAAAGCGAGTTTCGACTGAACCAGGCGCTGGAATGGGCGCAGGCCGACTTTTCCATTCGCGATGCCGAGTGGGTCGAGGTGCGTCACCGACTTGAAGCGTCCCCGACCCGGGAGCAGCACCTTCTCGAAGAATTCGCAGCTCGCGAACTTGCACGTCGCGCTCGGCAAAGAGAAGTCGCGTTGATCGGTGAACAACTCCAGGCTCTTGCAGATAGCCGCAAGGCATGGAATCGACGCTTCCGCATGTTCAACGAAAACGTCGACGATGCGACGGTGCAGGAATGGCTCACGGAGACGCGCCAAGTTGTCGACCAAATAGACCGCGATCTGCGCATTAATTCGGCCCGGCTGACGGAACTTCGTAAGGAAGCGACCGCCATCGATTCCAGGGTCCAGGCGAGTTCGGGGGAAGACCCGGTGGCCAAGCGATGGATCGAGGAGCAAAGAACGCAGCTCGGTTCGATGATTCGAAGCTACGCGGATACAGTTGACCAACTCGAATCCGCCCGGAGGCTTCATGGAAAACTCCGCAACGAGATCTCCACTCAGGTCGCTACGGTGACGTGGTCTGAGCGGCTGGATTCGATGTGGCAAACCGTCATAGACGTTTGGAATTACGAGCTTACGTCTGTTCAAGATAGCCCCATCACTGTTCAAAAAGTCGTCATTGGGATCCTCCTGCTTCTTACCGGTGTGTTCGCCTCCCGCCGCTTTGTCGGCTGGATCGCGCGTCGATTCCTCCCACGTCTCGGGCTCAACGAAGGCGCGGTCGCGGCCATTCAATCTTTGCTTTTCTACTTCCTGCTTCTCACGGTGGTCATGATCTCCCTGCGGATCGTCAATGTGCCGCTTACGGCATTTACGATTCTGGGTGGTGCGCTGGCGATTGGCATTGGATTCGGCAGTCAGAACATCGTCAACAACTTCATAAGCGGGCTCATTCTCTTGGCCGAGCGTCCTGTACGCGTTGGCGATCTTGTGCAGATTGACGACTTGGTGGGTGTCATTGAGCATATTGGACCGCGAAGCACGCGCGTCCGATCACCTGAGAATGTGGACATCATTGTTCCGAACAGTTCATTTCTAGAAAAGAACGTAATCAACTGGACTCTCACGGACGATCGCTACCGTGCTCATATCTCGGTGGGCGTCGTTTACGGATCAGTGACGCGGGACGTCATGCGGCTGATTCGTAAGGCGATTGATGAGCATGGTAAAGTACTGCCTAAGCCGGAGCCCATTGTCCTATTCACGGATTTCGGTGACAACGCGCTGGTTTTCGAAGCGCATTTCTGGGTACGGATGCGGCGCATGATGGATCGTCGACTCATTGAAAGCGACATCCGGTCTCGCATCGATTCGCTCTTCCGAGAAGCGGGTATCGTGGTAGCATTTCCGCAGCGCGACGTGCACCTCGACGCCTTGAGTCCAATCCAAGTCCAGTTAGTGCAAAATGCGCAGGCTAGCGTAATTGAGGCGGAAAACGCCTCATCCCCGAAAGGAGATGGGCGGTCCAATGGGAATCGAGACTGAGCATCGCTACACGCATGCCCCCGCGATGCTGTACAATAAACGACTACCGGCAAAGAGAAGCCTGGCTTTGGGGCGAATCGATTATGGAAGCCGCGCAACCTCACGTGCAATACAGGACAGGAGTCTCAGTGGCTATAACTCGACTCGAAACGGCGGGCCGGTCTAATCGGTTTATACGCCTCTCGTCATTACATCCGTAATGCGGGAGACGGTCGTAGCAACGGCAACTGACGAACAAGGACGTGAATATGGCAACGTGGACGACCGACATTCTCTGGATACTTGGTGCGCTCTTACTGGTCCTCTTGAACGGCTTTTTCGTAGCCGCCGAGTTCGCGCTCGTGAAAGTGCGCGGTAGCAAGTTGGCGGAGGCAGCGCGCCAAGACAAACCTTTTGCCAAGACCGCCCAGTGGATGGTCCGTCGCATTGATAAGGCCCTTTCAGCTTGTCAACTAGGTATTACGGTGGCGTCGCTCGGTTTGGGATGGGTGGGCGAACCGGCCATCGCACATCTTGTGGAACCTCTCTTTCGTGCATTCGGTGTCACATCTGCCGTACTGGTACATTCGCTCGCTTTCGTAGTCGCGTTCGCGACCATTACAGCTGCACATCTAGTCATTGGCGAACAGGCTCCGAAGATCTACGCGATTCGGCGACCGACTCGGACAGTCCGGTGGTGTGCAATACCGCTCAAGTGGTTCTACGTGATTTCTTATCCGTTTCTGATGGTGCTCAATGCTACCACGATGCGCATTCTGCGCCAGTTTGGGATTACAACCGCATCCGAACATGACATGCCGCACAGCGAGGAAGAAATTCGCGGTTTGCTAAGCCAGGCGCACGTTCATGGCGAGTTGACGCGGTCCGAACACAGTCTTCTCGACGCGGTGTTCGAGTTCGATGACACGATTTGTCGACGCATTATGGTACCGCGAATGGATGTTGCGTACTTTGACCTCAATAAGCCACTTGCCAACGCCATGGAGACGGTCCGCCGAAGCAAACACACACGGTTTCCGCTTTGCGATGGTTCTATGGACAGCGTTTTGGGATTCGTTCATATCAAGGACCTCCTGCATGTGCCCGAAGGAACGGAACCGGATTTGAAGTCAATCTGCCGGCCTCCGCGATACGTTCCGGGGACCATGCTGCTCAGCAAACTTCTAAACGTCTTTCGCGCAGGCCGCCAACATCTTGCGTTTGTTCTTGATGAGCACGGTGCTGTCTCCGGCATTGTCACCATGGAGGATGTGCTGGAGCGCCTTGTCGGTGAGGTGCAGGATGAGTTCGACGACGAAACACCTGCGGTTGTTCCGGAAACCAGTGGTTCTTACTCCGTACAGGGGACCGCGCTACTTGCGGAAGTGAACAAAGCAACTGGTCTGGACCTAATCTCGGTCGACGTCGATACCGTGGCGGGCTTGGTGACCGAACGGATTGGTAGAATCGTCACGCAAGGCGATCGCGTCGACTTGGACGGAGGTGTCGCTGAAGTGCTGGAGGTTAAACAAGGTCGCGCAACACGGATTAGGGTCGTTGTCTCAGGTTCGAATGCGGTGGGGCCTGACTCGCCCCAAACGCCAGGAAGCTAAATACACCAAGCCTGAAGAGAATGTGATTGCGAAGGAGGCTCATAGTTCACAGCGAGCATCTCGAATCGTTGATGATCCAAATAGATGCTCGGGGATTCGGAGAATCGGTTCGATACCGCCGCGACGGACATCGGAATACGCGAGGAACGCGTGGGCAAGGCAGGTACGGTGGCCGGGGCGTGAGGCCGCAGTTTGTGGTCCAAGCGTGCGGGGCTTTGGATAGCAGGGCCTTATGCTTGACCCGCGTGAGTGAGGAACATGATATCTATTCTCGAGCAGTTGCAACGATCATTCCGATTCGCTGATGCGGCGGATATCGTCTTGGTTTCGTTGTTTCTCTACATGTTCTTTCTGTGGTTCAAGTCGACGGCCTCCCGACAGATTCTGGTCGGCATTGGGATTCTAGCTATCGTGTACGTGTTGGCACGAACATTCGATCTGTACATGACCGCGGCGATGTTTCAGGCTGTCCTTGCCTTTGCGGTAATCGCCGCAATTGTCGTGTTCCAGCAGGATTTACGTAGGTCTTTCGCTCGCCTTGCGTCGTTGGGAAATCTGCGCCGATCTCGCACGCATACTGTGGATGAGAACCTGGACATTCTAGTCGAAATCGCGTTTGACCTGGCGAAGAAGAAAGTGGGCGCTTTGCTCGCCATTCGAGGTACAGAAGCCCTCGATCACCACGTGCGAGGGAGCGTCGCGGTCGATGCGCGAATCAGCAAGGCGCTGCTCGACAGCATTTTCGACCCGCACTCCATGGGGCATGATGGCGCAGTAATCATCGACCAGGACCGTATATCTCAGTTCGCAGCACACTTGCCGTTATCCGAGAACAGCAGGGAGATCGGCAGCCGAGGAACGCGACACAGCGCAGCGGTTGGCCTGTCCGAAGTGTGCGATGCGATGGTTGTCGTCGTGTCCGAAGAACGTGGCGAAGTCAGCATTGCAGAAGGAGGGAAGCTCAGGAAGGTCAACTCGCCCGTCGAACTGAAAAAACGCTTGGATCGTTTTGCAGCACAAACGCATCCTCGGGAAGCGGCGGATGGTCGGCGTCTGCTACTGGTCCAGAACTTCGGATTAAAGCTCGTAGCGGCTCTCGTGGCCTGCGTTGCCTGGTTTCTCACAAGCTTCGATGCCGAAACGGTCCAAAAGACGTTCGTCGTGCCGATCGAGTACCGAAGCTTGTCGGACACAATGGACATTGACGATTCGGCCCCGACGGAGGCCCGTTTGACTTTGACCGGTTATGAGCGTGCGTTCAACCTGCTCGCGCCCAGCACACTCAAGGTGTCGCTCGACCTGAGTAACGTCGCCGAAGGGCCGCAGCAAATTGCAATCGACGAGTCTTATGTCAAGCTGCCATCCAACCTCGCGCTCTTCCGCTCGGTACCTCGAGTCGTCTCGATCGGGGTCCACACTTGGGTTAAGGGGCGCTTGTCTGTAATTGCACGGACAGATGGGCGACTTCCACGCGAGCTAAGGAACCGAGAAGTCGTGGTCACTCCCGGCGAAGTGGAGGTGTTCATCTGGCGGTCGATGAAGGCGCCCACAATGAAGGTCTACACGGAAACTATTGATCTCAGTGGTATGACCGACGCCACTGAACTCAAGGCAAAGCTCGTCCTGCCTGAATACATGCGGCTTGAGTCCGGTCAACCATCGGACGTGAGCGTGAGGTTAGATGTCACGGCCGACAAAACTGATGCTGTCAGCGCGCCGCGGCCGGGCGGGCGGTAACCTCGCATGCAGCCCTCATGCACGCTTACGCAGAAGAAGTGGGTAGCAGAGGCTTTATGAGCAACGGATTGTGTGATGGCAAGTAAAAGACCAAAGCGTTCCGATCGTCTTCTCGGCGTTCTCGACGAGTATCGCGAGACAATTGTCGTTATGCACAACCACCCAGACCCGGATGCCATGGCAACAGGTTGGGCGTTGCTGACACTAATTAGTCTGCGACTCAAAAAGCCGGTGCGCTTGTTGGGCCGGGGGCCGATTCTCCGTGCGGAGAATCGTCAGTTCGTGAGGCTCCTTCGACCGCCAGTCGAGCTTGTCGACGAAGTGAATTTGGACGCAGCTACGGCGACGGTGCTGGTCGACTGCTCACCGGCATCGCTCAATCATCTTCTCGACGGCCACATTGCTCCGACCGCCGTGATTGACCACCATGAAACAAAGCGAGACGGATTCCGCATCCCGTATCGTGACATTCGGCCCAAGGTAACGGCCGCCGCGAGCATTGCGGCCGAGTACATGCGCGAGCAAAACCTAGAGCCATCTAATGAATTGGCAACGGCCCTAGTGTATGCTATCCGCACTGAGATGATCGGGACGCACAAGGCGCTATCACGGCTGGACCAATACTCATTACGCTGGCTCTCGGGTTTTGCAGACTACGATGTCCTCTCTCAGATCGAGAATCCGCCGCTGCCACGGCATTACTACGAGGAATTACTTCTGGGTTTGGAGAACGTGCTCATCTACGCGGATTCGGGGGTCTGTTTCTTGCCTCGGATTACGGCACCGGAACTTGTGGGCGAGTTCGCTGATCTACTCATTCGATGCGATGGGTTACACTGTGTCCTCTGTGGTGGACGGCTGGGCGACGACTTCCTCCTTTCCGCCAGATCGAGAGGGGATGAGCACGCAGCCCTGGTCCTTCTGGATCAGGTTCTGCGCGATTTGGGGCACTCTGGCGGTCACCTCCATCGCGCCGGTGGCAAAATCTGTGTGCCCGCGTGCGGGAAAAACGTCGACGAACTTGAGCAGGAACTTCGCGAAAGATGGCTCGATGCATGTAACGTCACCACGCGCCGCGGAAAGCGACTAGTGACGCGCAAGGAGATTCTGCGTCGGTTGTAGAACGACTGGAGAAACGGTGCGATCGCGGTAACTGCGAGTAGGATCTCCACCGATATAAGAATGCAAGGGAGCACGGAACGATGGCAACGATCGCAACGGACAACCCACTAACGCCTCTTCTCCAGGCTCTCATTACGAATGACGTGCGGTCGGCGACGCGCGCCGTGGAGGGGCTACCCGAATCCGAGGCGGCCGGGATCGTCAGGGCGCTACCGCATGATCTTGCGGCGCTGATTCTGCCACATCTCCAACTGAACTATGCAGCCGCGCTCGTCAAGGACATGGAGCCCGCCGGATTCAAAGCTGTTGTCCGACAGATGGAGCCGCAACGAGCCGCGTCCCTTCTCATGAGACTCCCGCCGGATGCGCTGGCACGGCTACTGCCGCACGCCCCCAAGAAACTAAAGGACGAAGCCCGAGAGTTGCTTATATACCCGGCGGGAAGCGTCGGCCGCATCATGCAAACAGACTATCTGTCATTTCGTGAAAACGACCGCGCTCGCGACGCAATTAAAAAGATACGCAAACTCGGCTCGCACGGATACCCAGCCTCATACGCCTACGTGGTCGACTCCGAAGAATCATTGGTAGGCGTGATCAATATGCGCGACTTGCTTCTTGCGGACGAAGAGGCGGCCCTCAATTCGATTGCTAACAGTGACGTTTTTGCTCTCGATTGCTTCATGGACGGCGCGGAGGCGGCACAAGAGCTCGGCAGACGGCGATACTTTGCCGCACCCGTCATAGATTCCCAAAAACGCCTGCTAGGGGTCGTCAAAGCCGAGCAGCTCATTCGCGGTGCTCAAGCAGGCGTTGCCGAAAGCATTCAGCGGATGTTCGGGGGTAGCCCGGACGAACGTGCGTTTTCGTCGTTCGGCTTCTCGCTGCGCAAGCGCTTACCCTGGCTTCACGTGAACCTTGCTACCGCTTTCTTGGCGGCCTTTGTTGTTTCCCTGTTTGAAGACACGATCGCTAGAATCACCGTGCTTGCGATTTTCCTTCCGGTCGTCGCCGGTCAGGGTGGCAATGCGGGTGCCCAATCCTTAGCGATCGTGATGCGCGGCCTGGTGATGCGCGAAATACCTCGCAATCGCCTAACGGCCTTGGTGATGAAAGAGGGACTGCTAGGCGTCACGACCGGCACGATAACCGGCATTGTTACGGGATTGATTGCCTGGCTCTGGCAGGGCAACCCGATCCTCGGTGTTGTGATCGGCTTGGGAATGGTCGTCAACCTCTTCGTTGCCGGCCTCTCCGGTGCAGCTATACCTGTCATCATGCGATCGTTTGGGTTGGATCCCGCCCAATGTTCGAGCATTATTCTAACGACGGTTACGGACGTCGTTGGCTTCTTGGCGTTCCTCGGCTTTGCCGTGCTGTTTCAGAGTTATCTCGTATAGCATAGGATGGAACGCAATGGGCAGATCGTTCATGTTTCGAGACTACCGGTGCACGCAAAGGCCTGCACTCAGGGCGCGTGCAGAGTGAGAATTCAAATCAGACCAATGGCGGATCGTAGTGTGAGACGGACGCAATGACGAATACAAACAGGTGCGATATTTTGCGTGAAATGGTTGTGGGCGTGGGAGGCTCTGAGCGGTCGTTCACCGCCCTTCGCTATGGGCTCGAATTGGCCCGCGCTTCCGGCCGAGAAGTAAAAGCGGTCATCGTCGACGCGGTGCGCGTGAGCTTGCAAATGGCTCAAGCCCCTGGCGACATCTTGCAGCGATTCGTTTCAGAGGCAGAGCGCGTCGCCCACATTGAGGGTGAACGAATCGCGCGGAGAGCGGCACGCCTGGCTGAAGATCTCAACCTAAAAATGAAGGTTGAGCATGATTCCGGGCCCGTCGCCGAGTGTCTTGCGCTGGCCGCGAGCCGTGCCTCGTTGCTGGTTGTGGGCAAACGAGGGCATCGCGACGAACACGGGGGGTTTCTCGGGACAAACACGGAACTGCTCGCCCGTCTGGTACGGGTGCCTGTTCTCCTGACGCCCAAGGATTTCCGTCCGATTGAAGAGCTGGTCGTGGCCTACGCGGCAAAGGAGCCGGGCGCACGAAATCTTGTTCTGGCGAGGCAGCTCTGCGACGTGTTGCGTGCACGACTGCGCGTCGTTACGGTGGCGAAGAATACGAAAGCGGGAGAATCCGTTCTGGCTCAGGCTCAGCAGGCGCTGGGCGACTATGAAGCTCCGATAGCGTACGACGTTTTGATTGGCCGGGTGGCCGACGAGCTCCGCAAGGCAACCGGCAAAGAATCGCTGCTCCTACTCGGCGCGTCTGGACATTCGAGGACATATCACCTCCTGCTCGGCGACGTGACCGTTGAAGCTATGCGCAGTGCGAACGGTCCGGTTCTGCTGTCTTCGAAGGCCGAATCGCCCGCCTCAACCTAGAATCCGTGTTCGTAAGTGATTGCTACGTCAGGTGCATATTCTATGGAATTGACTTGCACGCCGCGGCCGTTCGCCGCACCAATTACACGGACGTTCGCGCCGATCTTAGAATCTCGAAAGTCAAGCGGCTGGCGTTGGCATTCCGTAGGGAGATTGTTGTTAAAGGACAAGGACCGAAGGGGTCTGTGCGACGCTCAGCCTGCGCCGCGGGTCGCCGCACCGTGATTTTCGAAGCGGGCGACGTATGGAGAATCGAACCCGCCGCAGTCGAGGTCGGCGTGCGCGGTATCCCCAATGTACTAATCAAACTTGGAAT
>JAJDDZ010000257.1 GCA_029260025.1 Phycisphaerae bacterium
GGGGTGCTCGACCGTATACTGTTGGTCGAGGATGTAGTCGAGGATCGATTCGCGGTCGGACTGCGAAAGCGAACTCGTAAGACTTGTGCCCGCGCCCCCCTTACTGTCTGCGTCCAGGGCCCCGATCGAAAGGGTCGTGACCCAGGTCGCGAGATTTGTATCAATAGGCCAGCTTCCGTCGGTGCGGACAGTTTCGCAAAGAAAGCGCGTCGCGGCCGCCGCAGACTTGCTGTCCGCGCGACCGATCGCGGCGAGACTCATCAAGACGAACCCCGTTAACGGGGCAGCCTCTAGATACCCGCCAGATCCGGGTTGAATCTCTTGGAGTACGCGGAGTGTTTTTTCACTTGTGATGGTTCGGAGCAATCGCGTGATTGGATTTCGTGTCGGACGGTGATGATGTCGAGCTTGACCGATTGCGATCAGTGCCGGGAGGGCATAGCTAACCACGGGGAGACCGATCCATTTGAAAACCTGGTGCGGACACGCGGCGAACTCAAACGGGAGCGCCTTGACATGTTTCCAAGCGTTTCGATCTGTACCGAACCGACCGGCGAGGGCGCACATCGTCAGGATCGGTGCAGAGAAGGTTTTGTCTTTGCCGTAGACCGTGTCGATCTGCGAACCAATCTCCGAAGCGCTTAACCCCCCTGCTTTGTTTTTGATCCATGTCTTGGCTGCGCTGTCGGCAGATTCGGCATCGAGTTCGATTCCGTCGTCGCTCGCGAAGCTCATCGCCGCCCAAACTAGGACGGTCGTGCTAATGTTGCTGGGACTTGAAGTCGTATCGCCCCACCCACCGTCTTTGTTTTGGTGCTCTAGGAGCCAGTCTAGACCGCGTCGGACTAGTTCTGTGAGGTCGTCACTTTCTTGTCCCCTCGACTCTGACTTGGCGCGGCGGACGAGAGCGAGGGCGCAGACGGACGTTGCTGTCGAAAGCGCACTGGTAGACAGCTCTCCCTCCCAGTGGCCTGCTTTTACGCGTGCTTCTAGTAATCTTTCTGTCGCGGATGCGAGTGTTTTCTTTATCGTTTCCAGAGTATTAGTAGGCACGGGTTAGAGACTCAGATGCCCGATGGCTAATAGTGCATAGTAGGTGTATTCGCTGTCTTGCGCGTCATCTTCCCAGGTTCCGCAGAAGGCGCGTCCGGTCCATAGCGAATCGACAAAATCCAGGCAACTTTCTTTAATGTCTTCGAACGAAACGTGCATCCCGGAGAGTGCGTGCAAAGCGGTTGCGGTCGAGAGAAGGTCTGGCATGGGGGCGATTGGCATGGCGAGAAAACCGCCGGCGCCGTGACATTGTTTTTTCAACCAAGCGCCAACTTCCTCCGAGACGGGGATGTCAAGCTGCCTGAGCATGGTCGCAGCGGCTGCCGTCGTAGGGGTCGTGCCGATGTTCATGCTTTTTTCGTTACCGTATGCGCCGTCGGTGGTTCGTAGGACGGAAATGCTTTCGGCGAGGCGATGTTTGTGTGGGATTTCGATCGCGAGATCTTGATAGGCCCCCAGCGCGAGGAAGCTGTGGTAGACAGTGCCTTCGGGGTTGCCCTCTTGATCGGGGTCGGGGTTGAATCCGCCGTCTTGTGATCGGAAGGACGCGAGCCGCCTCGCTACATTTGCCCTACAGTGATTGTCAAATCCGTCGCCGCCGATCGACGCCCAGCAGCGAGCTAGACAACAGAGGTGGATAAAATCGAGGTCGGCGCCGTCACCGAACGTGCGCAAATAGTTGCAAAAGCGATCTACGGGTAGCTCGGCGCGCATGGCGACCAACCCCTCAATGCAAAAGACGGTGTAGTACAGATCGCTCTCGCCGGCGCGGTCTTTTGCCCCGCCGTCGCCGTTGATTTGATCGTTGAAGAATTCGACGACGCGGTCGCCGGCTTCAAGCAGCAGGTTCGGTGCGAGCCTGGCGACCTGAAGCATTTCGAGCCTCAAACTCACTACAGTATCCCTCGATGAGGTTGTCGCCAAACATCTTCCCGACAACGCGACGCAGCAAGCCCTTGAGTGTCGCATTGGTAAGGGCGCCGAGCGAGCGGATCGCCTCTTGCGTGTAAGCTTCCTGAAGCTCTCGGGCTTTTTCCGTAACGCCCCGCTGAACAAAGATGCGATCCAACTCTTCGGTAACCGTATCGTAGGCGATTTCTTTTTGCCAGAGGCGTGTGATGAGGTTTTTCTCTTCGTCGCCGTCGGCGCGGCGGTGCGCGATCGACAATAGGACGGATGGCCTCAGGTCGCGGAGGTCGTGTGAGTCGCTCTCGCCGGTGTAATCGTCGAGGTCGTCGTGAATCTGATAAGCGATCCCGATTGCTTCGCTGTATTTCGCTAACACTGCGTGAATCTCGTCATCGGCGCCACCCATACATGCGCCGAGTTGGAGGGCGACGTCGAATGCTGGGGCTGTCTTTTTTCGGAAGATGTCGAGAACTTCTAGCGAGGAAAGCGGTTTGGGGTCGCGTGCCCAGCATAGTTCTGCGCCTTGTCCGCGACTTAGCATCAGGTGGCCGGCGGCGGCGATGCGGAGCATTTTGACGCGCGTTTCGGCGTCGAGATCTAGCTCGCCGATCAGACGATAGCCCTCGCCGAGGAGGAAGTCTCCGACGTTTAGCGCAACGGGCATTCCATATTGTGCGTGTAGCGCGGGTTCGCCATAACGCTCATCGTCGCCGTCTTCAATATCATCGTGAACTAAGGACGCTTTGTGGAAACACTCCACGGCGA
>JAJDDZ010000258.1 GCA_029260025.1 Phycisphaerae bacterium
ACAACTCGTACTACACGATGTCGGACGAGAACAACTACGGGATCTGGGCGTTCTTGAAGAAATGTTTCGAGAAGGGACTTCTTTACAAGGGGGCGGATGTGATGCCTTGGTGCCCGCGTTGTGGCACTGGTCTGAGTCAGATGGAGATGAACGAGGGATACCGCGAGGTGCCCCATACTTCAGTCTTTGTGACGTTTCCGCTTATTGAAAAGTCAGACCACTATTTGCTTGTATGGACGACGACTCCCTGGACACTTAGTTCGAATGTCGCGGCTGCGGTTGGTCCGAAGATGGATTACGTTAAGGTCAAACAGGGCGACAAGTTTTATTACATCGGTAAGGGCAACTTTGAGAGCGTTCGCAAGCAGCCCGTTGAGGGAAAACAGACTGATATTCCTAACCTGATGTCGATTCAGGCGATGTTCAAGAACAACGGGGATTTTGAGGTTGTTGAAGAGCTCAAGGGCGAGGCGCTCGTTGGTCTGACGTATACCGGTCCTTTTGATGATCTTGCTGGCGCGAAGGAAGCGATTGACGAGCATCGCGTGATTGCGTGGGATCATGTGACCGAGTCGGAGGGTGCGGGGATCGTTCACATCGCGCCGGGTTGCGGTTCGGATGACTACGCACTTGGGAAAGAGTTGGGGTTGCCACAGGTTGCTCCGCTGCTTGAGAACGGGACATTCCGGGCTGAGTTCGGTTTCTTGGCGGGTCGTCGGTTTGATGATGTGACAGACGATGTCGTCAAGGCGTTGAAAGAGCGCGGTCTGCTCTTTGCGAAGGAAAAATACTTCCATCGCTATCCGCACTGCTGGCGATGCAAAGAGGAGCTGGTTTATCGCCTTGTTGACGAGTGGTTCATCAATATGAACTGGCGCGAGAAGATTATGAACTCGACTCGTGAGGCTCGGTGGATTCCTGCGTGGGGGAAGGATCGCGAGCTTGACTGGTTGATGAACATGGGCGACTGGATGATTTCAAAGAAGCGGTACTGGGGACTTGCGCTACCGATCTGGGAATGTCACGAGTGTGGCCATTTCGAGGTAATGGGTGGTCGGGATGAGCTTGAAGCTCGCGCTGTTACCGGGTGGGACAAGTTTGATGGTAACTCGCCGCATCGTCCCTGGGTGGATGAGGTGAAAATTCGATGTGCGCAGTGCGGAGATGAAAACGTTTCGCGCGTGAAGGACGTGGGGAATCCTTGGCTGGATGCGAGCATCGTATCGCTTTCGACGATGGGGTATTTTTCCGATCGCAAGTCCTGGGAAGAGTGGTTCCCGGCTGACTTTATTGTAGAAGCGCTACCCGGACAGTTTCGCAACTGGTTTTACGCGCTGCTCGCGGTTAGCACGATGATGGTCGACAAAGCGCCGTTCAAGGTGCTGTTGGGTCATGGGTTGGTCATGGCTGACGATGGTAAACCCATGCACAAGTCGGACGGAAACGCAATCTGGTTTGACGAGGCAGCTGAGGAGTTCGGGGTGGACGTGATGCGCTGGTTGTACGCGAGCACTTCGCCCGAGCGCAATGTTCATTTTGGTCCTGCGCACTGTGACGAGACGCGGCGCGATGTGATTTTGCCTTGGTGGAACGTGTATTCGTTTTTCTGCAACCTTGCCCGCGTCGATAATTTTGATCCGAATGTGCACGGCGCGTCTGCGGACGAGCGATCGCTTTTGGACAACTGGATTTTGTCGGACCTGAACAAGCTCATTCAATCCGCGAACGAGTGCTATAGCGGGTTTGACGTTGGGCGATTTTGCGGCGAGGCGCAGCGGTTTATTGATGTACTGAGTACTTGGTACGTTCGCCGTTCTCGTCGGCGTTTTTACGGCGAAGGTTGGCCTGCTGACAAGCGGGCTGCGTACGCGACGCTTTATGAAGTGCTGACGACGTTCAACCGGATCATCGCTCCGATTGTTCCGTTTCTTTCGGAGTCGATTTATCAGAATCTGGTCGCGAAGCAGGGTGGCGATTCGGCGGCGAGTGTTCATCATGTGCCTTTTCCGCAGGCAGATGGGTCGAAGATTGACGATATTCTTTCGGCGCAGGTGGCAGCCTCGATTCGATTGATTTCCTTGGCGCGGTCGGCTCGCAAAGACTCCAAACTCAAGATACGTCAGCCACTCGCAGAACTTGTGATTGCACCAGGGGATGACATGGAGAAGCAGGCCACCGAGCTTTTTGGTGATCACTTCCTTGAGGAGTTGAACGTTAAGAAGGTGACGGTTCGTGAGGATCGGGATGGTTTGTATACTACAACGGTATCGCCCAACATGAAGACGCTTGGTCCGAAGATGGGTCGTCATGCGTCGGCTGCTCGCGAGATCATCGCCAAGCTAGACGGCCCCGCGTTTGAAGCTGCGCTAGCTCGGGATAATTCGTGGTCGGTATCGGTGGCTGAGGTTGAAGAGGCAATGACGGTAGAAGACGTGATTCTTAAGAAAGACTTTGGCGAAGATTGGGCTGGCGCATCGGACGGGTTGAGCGTTGTTTTGATTGATATGCGACTCACGCCTGAGCTAAAGAATGAGGGGATTGCGCGGGATATTATTCGCAATGTTCAGAATCTACGCAAAGATGCTGGTCTTGATATTTCGGATCGTATTCGGCTGTCGCTTGCGACAAGTTCCGACGCGATCAAGGATGCGATTGAGCAGTGCGGCGAGTATATCTTGAGCGAGACGCTCGGCGTGGAGCTCTCATCGGATCCGTTGGGTGATAGTGCCGCGCGAGCGGAAGTAAAGATCGAAAGTGATGTGTTGGCGATCGAGCTTTCGAAGACTGCGTAGTCTGTTCGTGATCACAAACCTTGGCGACAACTTATGAGCGTAAACAAGGGAAACGCTAAACTGGTCATGATTCCGACCTCGCGTCGTGCAGCCGGGATGAGTTGGTTGGCGATGACGGGGGCGTGGGCTGCTGTATTTGTTGCGACGTGGGCTTTTTTGAAAGCGCCGCAGGGGGAGGCGGTTTCCGAGCTTCAATCAACGCCGCGCTCGGTTGTCGATCGTGGCGACCTCACGTCAGACGAGAAGACCAATATCGATATTTTTCGTGAGGCGTCGCCGGCTGTTGTGTACGTTCAGAGCAGCGACCTAGCCCGCGATTTTTTTTCTCGTAACGTTTTTGAACGACCAGCCGGGAGTGGAACGGGGTTCATTTACGATCGCGATGGTCATATCGTTACGAATTTGCACGTCGTGGCTGAGGGGCGACGCCACAAGGTGACACTCTCCGATCAAACCGAGTGGGATGCGAAACTGATTGGGTACGCGGCGGATAAAGATATTGCGGTGCTGAAAATCGAAGCGCCGTCGTCAATATTGACACCAATCGCGATTGGTTCGTCGGGCGATCTTGTAGTCGGGCAGAAAGTTCTTGCGATTGGAAACCCGTTCGGGTTCGATCATACGTTGACGGTGGGCGTGGTGAGCGCGCTGGGTCGAGAGATCCCGTCGCTCCTCGAGGATCGCAGTATTCTCGACGTGATTCAAACAGACGCGGCGATCAATCCCGGGAACTCCGGCGGCCCGCTGCTTGATAGCGGCGGGCGACTCGTTGGTGTGAACACGCAGATCGCGAGTCCGTCCGGTGGAAGTTCGGGAATTGGTTTCGCGATTCCGGTGGATATCGTGAACCGCGTTGTTCCGCAGATCATCAAGTATGGTCGCGTGATTCAGCCAGGTCTTGGTATTGTCGTGTGGCCTGACCATGTGACGCGGCGGTTGGGGGTCGGCGGCGTACTACTTCGCGACGTGAGCAAGGGCGGTGTGGCAGAGCGTGCTGGACTTCGCGGGACGCTGTTGACTCGGGAGGGTAAGGTTCGCCAAGTCGGCGATATTGTGCTTACGGTCGATGGAAAACCGACTCGAACTCAGAACGAACTTCTGGATGTGCTCACGAGCTATCAGGTTGGCGATGTTGTCACGGTTCGGTATCAGCGCGGCGAGGAAACGCTCGAGGCGCAGATCGAATTGCAGCCAGTTGACTAGTCAGGTGTCGAAATGTGTCGGATCTGCAAGACGGGGTGGGGTACACATACTACTATTCCTGTTGTGTCGCGTGGACTGCGGGCTGCGTCTGAAATTTCCTGAAACTTACGAGACTTTATGAAAACCCAAACACGATATCACTTTCTCCTTCGCGGTGCGACGATGTTGCTTGTTGCATTTGCTGCATCAACCGCTGTGTCCGCTGAGCCGGGTAAGGAGTTCGAGAAACTCGAAGATGAGATGGAGGCTGCGTTCGAGACGTATGTTTCGGCGCTCGCGAATCGCGGTGAAGCGGAAGGCGACGACAAGATGCCCGTGCCCGATGCGCGTTTTGGAGTTCTCCAGAAGATGGATGCATTGGCGGTTGGGCATATCGGTAAGCCCGAAGGGGCGGACGTTGCGATGAAGACTTTCATCTGGTCAGCGATGTTCGAGGTGGACGGGGCGCATCTTTTCGATCGGTTTGACCGTATCGCCAAGTACTATCCAAAGCACGAAGGGGCAGAAGAGATCGTCGTCATGGTGCCCGACGTGTATCGGTTGTCTGGGTCGCCGGATGAATGGCTTGGTGGACTTGGTGCGATCGCTCGCGCTTCTGAGAAAAAAAGTACGAGCGCAGCCGCCCACTTCGCGTCCGGTCAGCTTCAATTTCAGAACAACAAGCTCGAAGAGGCCAAGAAATCCTTTCAACTCTCGGCGAAGTTGGATCCAGATTCCGAAGCGGGCGAGCTTGCCAAGGGGTATGTTTACGAAATCGAACACTTGCAAATCGGGATGATCGCGCCTGACTTTACGACGACGACGGTGGACGGAAAGAACGTCTCACTGAAGGAACTGCGCGGAAGAGTTGTGTTGATCGACTTTTGGGCGACGTGGTGTGGTCCGTGTCTTGGCGAGATTCCCCACTTGAAAAATGCCGTTAAGCATTTCGAGGGAAAACCGTTTGTGATCCTCGGCGTTTCGCTCGACGATTTCGACGAGTTGTTGAAGGCGACTCTCGAACACCACAAATTAGGGGGGATTCATACCTGGGAGGAGGCCGGGCGCGAGAACGAAGTCGCGACGCTCTACAACGCCCAGGTTCTACCTACTTGGTACCTCCTGGATGCCAAGGGTGTCATTCGCGCTAAAGACACTTTTGGGGAGGGACTCATTCCTGCTGTTGAGAAGATTTTGAGCGCCGATTAAGGATCATTTCTTCGGATAACATGTGATTTCGAGCGGGTGGCCATCTGGATCGCTGAAGTAGATAGATTCGCCGATGTCGTGGTCGATTGGTCCTTCGAAGGTTACGCCGCACGCCCGCAAATGTTCTTGGGCTGTTCCGAATCTCTCCGGTTCAACAATCCATGCAACCCGTCGCCAATGAAGCTGGTCTTTCCGCGATGATGAGATCGGGGCAGCTGCGTTCTTGTCACCTTTGAAGAGTGCTAGCGTCGTTTTTCCTGCGCCGATCATGATGGGGTGCGGATCCCAGCGAAACGTTTCCTTCAGTCCTAAGACTCGATCGTACCAAGCGATACTGGTTTCGATATCGCGTACGAAGACTTCGACGTGGTCGATTCGGTCAACGCAAAAGCTCATCGTGCACCGTTCGTTGATTTCTCAGTTTCTCGATCATTGTTGGTTTGCTTTGGGTATTCGACTAGCTCGATCTCGATCCCGTCCGGGTCATAGAAATAAACTCGTCTCCCTGGTTCGTAGTTTATTTCGCCTTTGTGGGTAACGCCGAGAATTGCAAGACGCTTTGTGGCAGCGTCCAGATCCTCAACCACGAATCCAAAGTGGTTGATCCCAACGCGTTCATAGTCTTCCTCAAGTGTTGTTGGCTTAGGTGATTGGAAAAGGGCGAGGTACGATTTCTCGTCGCCTATATGAATGGCGGGCCACCCCTGATTCGTCTGGCCCTCCCAGCGAATCTTGAGATCTAGAAGGTCGCCGTAAAACTTCGCCGAACGCCTCACATCTGAAACTGTCATGTTTGCGTGTTCAAGAATCATCTCGGGTTCTCCGTATTAAGGTAATAACGATAGCATCGGCTTTCATTATTCATCGGCTGGAGTATTTACGCAAGTCATTTGTTTGCAAAATATGTCGCTTCTTATATGATCGAGCGTGATGTCTAGCGAAAACAGCGTTTCTGAGTCAAAAAAGAGGATATTGAATCTCCTAAAAAGGGGCGGAGAGCAGACCGCCGGGGTGCTCGCTGGTGATTTGGGTCTTACCGATGTAGCCATTCGTCAGCATCTTTTGGCGCTCGAAGCGATAGGGCTTGTCTCGCCACGTACGAAATGTGTAGAAGACGATGATGATCGTGGCGGCGGTCGGGGTCGGGGTAGGCCTGCTACGCTTTGGTCGCTGACGGAGGTCTCGCGAGAGTATTTTCCGGAACGCCATGCTGAGTTAACCGTGGGTCTTATTGAGGCGACGCGGACTGCGCTCGGAGAAGATGCCCTTTTAAAGATCATCGACGTTCGTGCAGACGCGCAGATCGAAACTTATCGTGACCGCCTGCCACCAGCGTCTTCTCCGATCAAGCAACGTGTCAAGGCGCTGGCGCGTTTGCGAACCAATGAAGGGTACATGGCTGAGGTAAAGAAGGATGCGGACGGATCGCTTCTCTTGATCGAGCACCACTGCCCGATCTGCGACGCAGCCAAGAACTGCATGGGACTCTGCGGGGCGGAGCTTCGCGTTTTTCAAGAAGCGCTCGGTGGCGATGTGACCGTCGAACGCACGCAGCATCTACTCAATGGGCAGGACCGGTGCGTCTATCGAATAACTGGCGCTTACTAAACCAGAGCCAGTCTTACAAGTCCGGCGGTTCTTCAAGGTTCAATGTCTCCGACCAGAATCGTTCGGCGTAGCTTGCTCGGAACGATCCGCGACTTACTTCGATGGTTGGTATGCGCGGGGTCCGTTCGGGGAATCGCGATGCATACAAGAGGGCGACCTCGGTTTCGCGGATGAATCTCTTTCGCAATCGGGCGAAGGGGTCGAAGTCGCGGAATTGTTTTCGCATCACCCACGCTTGGAAGATGCGTGGCCTTGAACCACGTTGTCAACCATTTGATGTGCTGCGCCGTAGTCTGGGTCGCGCATGTACCAACACATGGCGACGGCGGTCGCTGCGCCTGTGGCTGCGTATTGGATCGGAAGAACGCGAAGAAACGGGCTGGCTGGATTGGAGGCGGGCAAGATTAAAGCGTCTCCGCTGAAACTCGACCAGATGTATCCCACGACAGTCAGGATCAACACGCCTGCGATCGACCAAAGCGACGAGGTTACGGGAGCGAGGCGATGACCGGCGTAGCAGGCTGCACAGGTCGCGGCCGCAACAACGAAACATGCTTGCCCGTGCTCGATCGAGCGTGTGTTCAACCCGTTAGAAAAAAGGCGAAACGCGACGAGTCCGACACCGCCAACTATTGCAATATGTGTCAAACCCGCAGCGATCGGGGAGATCGCGACTTCTGATTTATTGGTAAGCGCCGGTTGCTTGCGGAAGAGATCAAACCCGGACGGTATTTGCGTAAGGTAGTGTCTCCCCGTGCCCATCGTTACCGACGGCAGCGAACGCATGATCGCATGACAAACGAGAATCGTTACCGCGACCACCCCGAACCATGCGATGGACTCACCCGCGAGTGATATCGACAATCCCCCTGTTCCAGCAGCGTCGTCCGCTCGGCGAATCAAGAAATAGGCCGCCGTGTCGCCTCGAACGGAAACGACCATCATCCCGACAGATGCTGCGAAGATTCCCGCGTCGGGAAGGTATCTACCAGCGAGCATGGTCGCGATGGCTGCGGTTATCGCGGCGAGTAAGCAAGTTTGGAGAAGCATCGCGACACTTCCGCTTCGCGCGAGAAGTGAAACGGCGCCTTGCGGGTCGGTCGGGGCCATGACCGACCATCCGATCGAAAAGAACACAACGCCCGCGAGGATCCAGGTGACCCACATCAAAAGCTTGTCCAAAAACCCCGGGTGTAAATGCTGATTCATGTTAATGGCTGCGCTATTCATGGATGGGCTCTGTCGCGAGTTCGTGTCGGCGAACAAGTTTTTCGATATCGCTCCGCGACTCGCCATCAAGCTCGCAAAGCGGGAGGCGAAATTCTTCTTTGATCAAACCGGCGATCGCCATGGCTGTCTTGATGGGAATCGGGTTCGGTCCATGCTCCGCAATCCCCACGGCAAAATCATACACCTTCCGATGTAATTGCATAGCGGTTTGCGAATCGCCATCGAGTTCAGCGTCAACGAGCGACTTCATCAGCTCGGGTGCGAGATTTCCGATGACGCTGATCACGCCGACAGCTCCGCACGCCATCATAGGTAGCGTCAGGGCGTCGTCACCGCAGAGAACCGTGATGTCGGATCGTGTCGCTAGGTCGGTCACGCGATCCATCCCGCCGCTGGCGTCTTTGATCGTGGCGATGTTGGGATAATTCTCTCGGAGACGGACGATCGTGTCATTTTGTAAATCGCAGCCAGTTCTTACGGGTACGTTGTAGAGAACAAGGGGAAGATCGACAGCCTCAGCGACTGCGGCGAAATGTCGAAATAGTCCTTCTTGCGTGGGGCGGTTGTAGCATGGTGTTACGACGAGCGCCGCGTCCACTCCGAGGCGAGCAGCCTCTTTGGTCCGCTGAATGGTTGTTGAGGTGCTGCTCGTTCCGGTCCCAGCCATGACGGAACATCTGTCTTGTGCGCGTTCGACTGTTGTTTCGATGATCTTGGTTCGTTCGATGGACGATAGCGTAGGCGTCTCGCCGGTGGTTCCGCACGGGACAAGCCAGTCGGTAGAAGCTTGAACTTGTCGATCAATGAGAGATTCGAGGGCCGCCCAGTCGATCTCGCCGCGCGAGAAGGGCGTGATCATTGCGGTCATAAAGCCGCGAAGTGTCTTGCGATCGGTGTTTTCGTTCATGATCGAACCCTCCGTGGTCGTCTACTAGCGGTGCGCCAATTACGAATCACTGTCACATCTCTTCCGCGGAATGAAGCGACAGTAAGTCTTTCATTTCCTGCACGGCTTCGCGCATGCCGGTGAACATTGCTCGCGATATGATTGAGTGGCCGATGTTGAACTCGCTGAAACCCTCGATTTCTGCGACGTCAGCGACATTTCGATAGGTGATTCCGTGACCGCCGTGGACTTCGAGTCCGGCGCGATGGCCTACCTCGATCCCGGTCGAAAGCTCGCCTAATGCGACCATTTTTTCGGCGTCGGTCTTCGCGTGGGCGTAGGAACCGGTCCAAAGCTCGATTGCCTGGAATCCGACCTTGGCGGAGGCTTCGATCTGCTTGGGGATTGGCTCTATGAAGGCGCTGAGAACAATCCCTCGCTCGCGCAGTCGCGAAACGACCGGGGCGATGCGGTCGGCGTGGCGGATGACGTCGAGTCCGCCTTCGGTGGTCAGCTCTTCGCGCTTTTCCGGGACGAGTGTGCATTGCGTGGGGAGAAGGTCGGAGGCGATTGCGACGATCTCGTCGGCGATGGACATTTCCATGTTGAGTTTGACGTTGACGATTTCTTTGAGTGCGCGTGCGTCGCGGTCGTTCACGTGGCGGCGGTCTTCGCGAAGGTGGAACGTGATGCAGTCCGCGCCGCCCAGTTGTGCTTCGACCGCAGCCCATGCGGGATCGGGTTCGTCGGTCCGCCGCGCCTGGCGAACCGTTGCGACGTGATCTATGTTGACACCTAGCGTGATCATTCGTGAATACTCCAGAGCGACTACCGTGAGCGCATTATACCTATCGGAACGCAAGGGCAAAGGCGCAGAAAAGCCGGTGTTAGATGTTTTCTCCGAAGAAAAAAGCTGCTCCCATGCGGTCTGCCATGGGCTGATTCGAGAAAATCAGCGGTAGGAGGAAGCGGACGTCGGTGTGCGGCGATCGAAGATGGTCAGCCATCGCCATTCGCCACATCGAGTTGAATTGCATGAGTTCGTCCTGGACGTAGGTGCTGTCGAGCGAGTTGTGGATGACCTCGGCCGCGATCTTGGCCGACCACATGGCGGGATAAATCCCCTCGTTGCTTGCGGCCGACACAAACCCGCCGGCGTCGCCGACGACGAGTGCGTGTTTTCCGACATGGGTGTCCATGTCGAGTGCGAGAGCGGCTGGGCTCTTGATGACGGGCGCGGAGACCGCCAAGTCGGACAGGTCCATCGGTACGATCCCGGCGGCGTGGGCACTGCGACAGAGTTGGATCAAGTTGCGTACGACGGCATCCGGTTCGCCTCGCCAGTTGACGTTGATGACGATGCGGTCCTTTGTGAGTCCGATGAGTCCGAAACTTGCCCCGCCGTCTAGTCCGAGCACGACGGAGACGTGGGGTTGTTTGGGGGCGCTCTTCTTGGGCATCGCAGCCTCGACCTGGGCGTTGAGGATTGTGGCGTCGCCTCTCCCTCGGGATACGCCTACCGTATCGAGCCAGGCTGCGCTTCGTCCGGTCGCTAGAACAAGGAGCCGTGCGGAGTTTGATGTGCCGCCGCGCTGGACGACTTCAACGCCGGATTCGTTTAGCTTAACGTCGCTGACTTCGTGTTCGCTCTTGAACACAGCGCCGGCTTTCTTGGCGAGATCGACAAGTGCGCTGTCAAACGCGGCGCGGTCGATGATGAAGCCGAAGTCGCGGTCGAGCTTGGGGGCGCTACTTTTTTCGAAGTCGGGGCTGTGAAACGTGACGTCGCGAAACGGTTTGGCGAGGATCTTTTTGGTATTCAACCCCAACTCGGCGAGGAAGGGTTCTGCTAGCCCGGTTAGCCATCCACCGCAGGGGACTTTTCGTGGGAATTTAGCGCGTTCGAGAAGTAGTACTCGGCGTTTTTTTTGCGCGAGGGCGGTGGCAGCGATTGCTCCCGCTGGGCCTGCGCCGAGGACGATGACGTCAAATTCACTTTTGCTCATTCACTTACCCGCTAATGTTTAGTTGTCTTCTGTGGTTGCTTGACCTCGGGATAGTACACCAGTATTGCCATGGAGGGCAACTATCGATCTTGTTCTTGTGGAAACTGTTGGCGGGAGGTACAAGTCGGCGGATGTTTGTTGTGTCATTCTTGTTCGTTGGTTTTGAAGAGAGAAGGCTTCGTGGGTAGCGTTGATATTCAGAATGTGTCGAAGGCTTTTCGCAGTCGGCGAACGAACGTTGTGGCCGTGGATGGCTTGTCGCTCACGGCTGCGGATGGCGAGTTTCTTGTCTTGGTGGGTCCGTCGGGTTGCGGGAAGTCTACGACGTTGCGGGTTGTTGCCGGATTGGAGTCGCCCGATGCCGGTACAATTTGTATTGGCGGTCGTGATGTGACGCGCGTTTCGCCAAAGGACCGTGATGTGGCGATGGTTTTTCAGAACTATGCCCTCTATCCGCACATGACGGTCTACAAGAACATGGCGTTTGGATTGAAGATGCGGAAAACTCCGAAAGTTGAGATTGATCGACAGGTTAGAGAGACAGCTGAGCTCATGGGGTTGACGGATTTACTTGATCGCCGTCCGGGGGAACTTAGTGGCGGGGAGCAGCAGCGGGTTGCTGTTGGTCGGGCGATTGTGCGCAAGCCTAACGTTTTTCTTTTTGATGAGCCGCTGTCGAATCTTGACGCGAAACTTCGCCTTGAACTTCGGGCTCAGATCAAGGCGCTTCACCGGCGGTTGCAGACTACGATTCTGTATGTGACGCATGATCAGCAGGAGGCGATGGCGCTTGGTGATCGGGTTGCAGTGATGAATGAAGGTCGTGCGTGTCAGGTTGGTGCGCCACAGGAAATCTACGACTGGCCGGATGATCGGTTTGTCGGGGAGTTCGTTGGTGCTCCGACGATGAACATGATTCGTGGTCGGATCGAAAGGGACGGCGACGGGGTTGTGTTTGATGGGGATTTTGGGCGGTGGGTTTTGGCTGGCGAGCATGCGCGGGCGCTTGAAGGGTTTGAGAACTGCGCTGTTGAGCTCGGAGTTCGGGCGAACGATGTACGGCTTGGTGGTGATGGGTCGATGGCAGGTGTTGGCACTGTTTTCCTTGTTGAGTCGCTTGGTGATTGTTTGCATGTTCATGTTCGGTCGGCGAATGGTGCGACGGTTGTGCTTCGCACGGGTTCTGACGTGCAAGTTGCTGTTGAACAAGATGTTTCGATTGTAGTTGACGGTGTTCATGCTCATTTTTTTGCTGGTGATGACGAGGGTCGGCGACTTTGTTAGACTCTAGTTACTTCGCGTTTTCATTTCTCTGTAGGGGGTTTGCGATGAGGTGTTTTCGGCAGTTGTCGCAGACGTCGAAGCGGAAGCTTCTGTAGGTCTTGTCTTCGATTTCGCCTGGGTCTGCGTTTTTCAGTTGCTCGATAACTTCTCTTAGTTGACTGGGCGCGCTCTTTGTGTCATCGATTGACACGTCTATGGGGGAGGCGGCGGCGTAGACTTCTAGTTTGGCGATGTAGCGGTTTGTGTCGTTGGCGCTCATTGCTTCGCCGCATCTGTCACAGTCGTATCGGATCATTGGTCTCTGCTTTTTGTTTGTGATGTTGTCGCGTTTCCCACTGGCGTGCAATCCGCCAGTGGCACCCACATGCCAGTTGACTCTCGCGCGTTATTTTTCTTTTGAGAGGCGACTCCATTGGTTTAGTTTTTCTTTAGCTCTTCCTGAGTCTATGGCTGCTCCTGCGCGAGCGATACCGTCTTTTAGGTCGGTTGCGATTCCTGCTACTACCAGGGCTGCTCCTGCGTTTAGTAGGTTGTGGTTTCTTCTTGGTCCTTCTTCGCCGTCCAGGATTTTTCTGATTGCCTCTGCGCTTTCTTTGGGCGAGTTTATCAAGAGCGCTTCGACGGGGGCTACTCTTAGTCCTAGATCTTCGGGTTGGATTGTGCTTTGCGTCTGGGTGTCGCCTTTGATTTCGGTGACGATTGTTGGGCCTGTGATGGTTACGTCGCATAGGCCGTTGCCGTGGATGACCCAGGCGTGATCGACGCCGAGTTTCATGAGGGCGGATGCGACGAGGTCTACCAGGTGGGGTTTTGGGACGCCTAGCAGTTGTCTTCTTGCTCCGGCGGGGTTGGTTAGTGGGCCTAGCAGGTTGAAGATTGTGCGGATGGGGAGTTCTGCTCTTACCGGGGCTGCGTGTTTCATGGCGGGGTGGAGGAGCCGTGCGTTCAGGTAGCCGATTCCGATTTCGTTCAGGCAGCGCTCGACGGTTTCTTTGGGGGCGTCGGTGTTGACGCCTAGTTCTCGCATTGCTTCTGTGCTGCCGCTTTTTCTTGTTGTTGAGGTGTTGCCGTGTTTGGCGACTGTTGCACCTGCGGCAGCGGCGATGATGGCGGCGGTTGTTGAGACGTTGAAGGTGCTGGTACCGTCGCCGCCTGTTCCGCAGGTGTCGATTAGGTTTTCTTGTCGCGCAGCGTCGCAGGTAATTTTGATGGCGCTATGTCGCATGGCGTGGGCTGCTCCGACGAGTTCGTCGACTGCTTCGCCTTTTTTGGCGAGGAGCTG
>JAJDDZ010000259.1 GCA_029260025.1 Phycisphaerae bacterium
CGCCCGAGCAGACTTCATGGCTGCACCAAAATCCGGCGCGGTCGTCAACGCCCAACCGTTGCGCTCGATCACGTCAGTCGTTCCGTCCGGAAGTGACTGACCAGGAGTGTTGACGACAAGAACCTGCATACCCGCGTCGCAACAGGTCTCGCGGCGAAACCTCAATCACACCCCGTCCGCAAACAAAGAGTTCCGATAACCCCAGTTCGGCGAATGAGTCCTGTAGCGTAATGGAGATTCGACGCGAATCGACTACGGGTTTAGAAGTGACGAAGGAATATCAAGCTTATCGCCCTCACGAACGCCCAGTCGCTCATAAACACCAGCGTTCACCTCGATGGCATACCGTGCCGGCGACGTTGAGGGGTACTGATTACTGCGCGTATCAAGCGCCGTCATCGTATATATGCTGACAACAAAACCGTCGGTATCCACGTAAGCGATATCAAGCGGGATGATCGTATTCTTCATCCAGAAGCTCAAAATCAGCTCATGATCGAAGACAAAAATCATCCCCCGCTCAGTCCCATCATCCATCGGAGACATCCGCTCCGCAGAGACATGCATCAACCCCTGCGCCTGCTCACCCCCATCATCTGCGATCCAAAGTCGAAACTTCTGGTTCGCCATTGTCATGTCAACCGTTCCCCACACGTCGAGTTCCTCCGGAGGTTTCGGCGTACAGCTCACCCCTTGTAAGAGTACAGTAAACATCATTGCAGCAATCAGGGCAGCCGTCGTATTCATACGCTTCATTCCTCCGAAGCGCCTCGAGCTTGATTCACCCGCGCCTCCACTTCGTTGTATTTTTCCGCTCGCCATCGATCGTACACCCGCCGAGTATGAAACGCATCCTTAACCGCAAGAACGCACAGCCAGACCGTCAGTCCCAGCATAATAATCCAATACGCCGCATAAGGAACAGGTTTCTCAGGAATATCGACAACCCATACCCCAACAACAAACATCACCGAAAGCACAACGCTAAGCCCAGCCCCAACCCGCCGCCAAGGACGATCCCCAAGAAGCTCATCAAAGCGAGTGTCCCCGCACGACCCCGGTCGCCGCCAATAGCGCACGCCCAACCCCACGCCGCCCAACAAAACGAACCCACAAACCAAAACTTTGATACCAAAAGGTGCTTCCATCTCTAACAAAAACATAAGGTATCGAACAGGAGGCTCAAGAGCAACCGGAATGTTAACTAACAATGAGAATCACCAGACGATTCCCGCATTGTCAATCATCGCAAGCAGGATCGGCAAACAAACCATCGCCCTTGTAGCAATTCTGGAAAATCGAATAGTCAAAGAGGTCAGTATACAAGTCGTCATCGAAATCAGTATCGATGCAGCCCCGACCCGTCGCCTCCCCCGGACCATCAAGGCACGCCTGAAGCAGACGCAAATCAGCCGTCCCTACATATCCGTCAAAGGTGAGATCAGGCACCACGGATGGCGGCGTAATAACGATCGAAATCGGACTCGATAACCCACCGGCAAGAATGTTGTTATCCACCGCCCGGTCGTCCCACTCGCCGATCTCGTCATCAGCATCAAGAATCCAACCTACGAAATACACCCCGGCAGGGATGTCAGCCGGGAATTCGTCAAGGTTCAAAACAACGCCGGCAGTTCCGTTCCCAGGATGATTCTTGGGCGTCTCAAACGTGCCAAGCAGGTAGTCGTTCCCCGTCCCAACAGGTGCCGGTGGATCCCCATCAATCACAAAATCAGTAGACGCATAGAATCGAATCTTATAAGGAAGCGCGTCACCGCCCCGGTCATTATCAACGTTACACTTAACCCACCATGGATCATAAGGCGTAACAACGTTGTGCGACACGCCATGTGATGCAATATCATTATCAGTAAGATCAGCCATCAGAGCGCTGTAGAGTTCATAACCAAATCGAGCCATGAAGAAAGACCGAATCGAATTGCCCGGCGGGGTCGCCGTCGTGAGTCGACACCCAGCAATCGCCGGGTTGCAGGTCGAAGCACACCCAAGATTGTCTTTCGTGAAAACAACCATCACGATGGTGTCAGCCCCCTTCTGGATAATCCCCGTATCGTTGGTCACCTGATACCGAGTCCCGTTGCATGAGACCCCGCCCTTACCGCCATTCTTGTAATACCCCGTGAGCGAATTCGGCTCTGGAAGCGGCGGAAATCCGGGGAACAGAGGCACGACCGTAGAGTCACGCAGGTTGTCATCGAACTGCGACCCCGTACCCATCGAATTCAGAGCACTAGTTAACGTACCAGGTAGATCAAAGAAGTCCCCGTCAATGAATTTCTCAAGCAAATGTCCAAACGAGCGAGGCTGGGCTGTGTTCATCCCCATTCGAAAATAACGCTGATGACCGGCCGAATCACTTCTGTTAGGTATAGTGCCCCCGTTGTTATTGTTCGCCCAAGTCTGCAAATCACCGAAAACATCCCCCGCCCCGCGGAACTGCGGCTCCCAAATCCAAGAGGGTATAAGAAAGTAGGACGGATCGTTTGGAAAATTGTTGACTTGCCCCTGCCACATGATCACACGATCAAGTTCGGAAATCCCGGTGATCGGCCCAAACCCGCGACCAATCCCCGACACCCCAGAAAGCCAATGGTTCAGACGCTCCCGACCCAACACCAGTTCGATCAACATACTTGTCGCAGCATTATCGCTAGGCCCCATCATGAATTGATCAAGCTGCGCCAACGTGTAAGAGCTCCCAAAATTGGCCTGCCCAAGACCGTTCGTCTTATCGCTCATGTACCATGGGTTCTTGCTGTACAAGATCGACGGATCGTTGTTCATATCAATTCGGTCCGCCTCATGATCCTGCCAAAGCTTGATATGCGCCGTCGTCTTCGAACAGCTCGCCAGATAAAAAGGCTCTTTATGACGATACCCAACGGATTGATTCGTCCGGATATTCTTCGCATAAATCCCAACAATTCCCAGGGGCCCTTGCGCATCTTGAGCTTCAAACTGATTGATCAGCCCTTGGAGAGCAGGCGTGATAGGCTCTAGGTCTTCCTCCGCAGGAATCGCCGAGACTTCATGAAGCGACTTGTAGGTATCACCCCAAAGACCCGAAAAGCGAAGCCCACCGTTTTCCCACGTCTCCAAGTCGATCAAATGCGTATCGGCATCCGAGTGATCGAGAATCTTTTGCTCAAAACCGCTTTCATCAAGGTCAACCCAAGCAGCCCACTGACTACCCGGGTACATCGCGAAAATAACCGCGTACCGAATCTCGTTATGTAGCGAACTGAAATAACGTTCAACATCGATAGGTCGACCAGAGATCCCCGCAATCGGCGAGAGACCGCTGCTAGGATCAATAGGCAGCTGAGGCGAAAAAATATCGTTGAACTCAGTACCAGTCAGTCCGTAGTAGAGTACCGTCCGTGGCTGATTCGGGTCGTTCACCCAGACACCCGCGAAAGACGTAGAACCATCCTCGACATACGCCTCAAAGTCGATGATCTGCATCCCCTGCAGAGACTTCGCGTCAAGACGGGCCTGAAACTCCGCGTCAGTGTGCGTCGGACGAATCTCCCAGGCGTAGGAATCCCCATCGATCAAAAAGCAACCCGAAAAGACTTTCGTCCCGTTGATAACCTCAACGTCAAAGTCCAACCAACGACCATCTTCCCCCGTAACAAAGTCCGCAACAAACGCATCCCATGCAACCGCATTCCCCGCAGCCCACCAGACAACAGTGCCATCCACAGGAGCCCAGATGCCGCTAAATCGCATCTCCGAACCATCCCAGCGGACCTCAATATCAACAAGTTGCTTCCCGATTCCGTTCTCGGCACTGTTACGGGACACGAATTGAGACTCAGTAAGACTGTGTTCCCATGACGCCGACGAACCAGCTTCAGCAAAGGACGCCAACACCAACGACAGACAGAATCCTAGGACCATTCCGGCATTTTTCATGATTTCTCTCCAACTGAACATTATGCCAAGATAGCACCACATTTTCAAGAAAAAATGAAGGCCCATCGAATGTCGTCAATTTAGAAAGCCCCCAAACAGAACCGCTAGCAGCCTAGTTGAAAAACGAAGTTTTTCAGTGTGGCACCGGTTTGTAACCGGTGCTTGGGGCTGAGGCACGGGAAAATGCACCAGTTGGAAACAGGTACCACATTCTTTCAACAGCCTGCTAGGCGACTAAAACCTCACTCCAGAACGTCTAACCCACTGATCGCTTAAGAAATGCCCTTAACCGATCACCCGTCACGTTATTAGACTAGAAAGGAAAACGCACCGACCGCACGAACGGAACAACACAGATGAATGCCAAGACGAAGATCCCCGAACCCCGTTCCGACATCCGGTTTGAACTCTTCGACGTTTCCCCCAACCCCTCAGCCACGATCGAATTCCAAAAAATACAAACCAACCCATTTCTCCTATTCAGAGACTCCAAACGCCGATTCGCCTCAGAACAAAGCCATTCGGGAGCCATCTCGAACCCATTCTGCGCGCGCCGAAGCCCATTTCGCGAACGAGTCGTGATAAGAAAACCGCCTAGAGTCGCTTGGACAATGGAAAAAGTACGAGGCCCCATGCAGCATGAACCGCAAAGGCGATCGCGATGAATTGCAAACTGAAATGCTCAATCTTGACCGCCCCGCACTGCCCCCCAACATACAGCCCCGCCCCCGTCACAACCGCTGCCAGGATCAAGCTAACCGAAGCGATACGAGTAACCCGACGACCACCACGACCAACCACCGACCCGACGCCAAGGGCCAGAAGCACAAGAATCCCCATCCCGAACCGAAGATCAGTAGGCCTATACCATCCAAACTCGGAATAAACGTAATACGCACCAATCCCAACCCCAAGAACGGAAAGCACCGTAATAACAAAACCGACACGACGAAGAGAAGCACCGCCGAACACCACCGCCCCACCCGCCATCGCGACCAGAAGATATGACAAGCTCGACATCGTCAACCAACTATACGCAACCGCCGGTATCGCAACCTGCGTCGCCTGCCCGCTCCATTTCGCAAGTGGAAATTCAGAATCGCTCGCCGCAACATCCCCGGCGTCAGTCTCTGGCTGGGCACCCGGTTTCACCTTCGACTTCGGCGGCATCTGAATCCCGAACATCTGCGCAGCCACCGCATCCATATCAACATCGAGAGCCACAGGCGTCTTCGTCAAAAGACGCAGATAAATCTCCGGATCAGCTTTCCACCATGTCACGTAATAAAAACCGCCAGAGACGACGATGCTAACAAGGCCCAACACAAGACCGAACACCCCGCCAGAACCGCCGCGAGCAGGTGGCAGAGATTTCGGCGAAACCGTCCGGCGCGCGCTCCGCCTACCGCGTCCCTTCGACGCGTCAAAGACAACCTGCACTTCTACCGGAGTTTGCGTTGACATCAGATACCTGCTTATTCAAATGGACAACCCGACCGGTTGCACAAATCTCGCCGCCCCAGAATCAATTCAACCTAAGCAGGCCACTTCCGCGGACCGACACTAGTCAGATGACCTTCCGTATTGATAGGAAACGCTTGAAAATACTCGAAAATTGTATCAGCCGTCACGGCGTCAACCTCAGTCAAACGCTCGCCAACCGTCCTGGGACGACCATAGAATTCCATGTCATCCATCAACTGAGTCAGACGGTAATAGGGCGCCTCCCCCTCAATCGCAAGACTCGTCCGTCGCTTGTTCTTAACACGGTCCGCCTCTTCCGTTGTCACCCGCTCCGAGCACATCCGATTCGCCTCGACCCGAACTGCCTCAAGAAACGCATCGCACCGGTCTGGCTCACACGTTCCAAAGAGAATCATGATCCCGCAGTCGGAGTAGTCCATATGATACGCCCCAGCCCGAAGCGCAAAACCCTTCTGCATGATATTCCAAAAGAAACGAGAATTATCGCCGCCCAAGATAGTTGTCGCAGCCGACACCGTCTCGACCCGTGGATCGAAAGCATCGACCGACGGATAGCTCAGCGCAACAACTTGTTGCTGAAATCGATCGACCTGCAAAGTCGAAACTCCAGCAGGAACCATGGCGGGAATCCGAGTCTCACCAGGATCACCGGCCTCCATTCCGCCGCAATATTTCTCCACCAATCCCATTACGGCCACCGGATCAACATTCCCCGCGACCACGAACGTCATATTGCTAGGTGCATAACGCTTCTTAAAGTACGCCCACATCTGATCGCGCGTCATCGGGTTGAGCGTCTCCTCGTAACCAAGGATAGGCCAAGCAAGTTGATGTCCCTCAAAAACCTTCTCTTGAAGAAAATCAAACGCGACGTGATCGAGTTGATCCTTCGCCATCGCGATTTCTTCCAGAACTACACCCTTCTCCGTCGTAAATTCCTCAGAAGGAAGCGTCGACTGAATCATATCGGCAAGCAGCTCGATCTGTTTTTCAAGATCAACCGTGCGCACCCAACCATAGTAGACCGTCCGGTCTTCGCTGGTGTAAGCGTTGTACTGACTACCCATCCGATCAAAATCGATCGTAATCTGACCCCACTTTCGCTTCGCGGTACCCTTGAACATCATGTGCTCAAGAAAATG
>JAJDDZ010000260.1 GCA_029260025.1 Phycisphaerae bacterium
CTGGATACGTCAATCCGGTAGAAATGAAAGGGGCTGGGAGCGTGTCTTTCTGCCACCCATCCCCCCGGATTAAGACGCAGGCAAGAGATTGCTGGCGACCGGGATCGCTGGAAATGGAAGCCTCAAACCGATAGTGCAAGGCGTACCCCTGGTCATCCTCGCTTCCCTCGACGTAGACCTTTTGATATTCCGCATGGGCATCCACAAAGGAACGGTTGTAGGTCCACGATTTACCATGCCAACCACGAAGCTGCTTTGTCGGACCAGGGTCGATCCCCGGAAGCACAAGACCATTCGCTGTTCCGTCGCAACGTTCCCGCTTGGTCGCCCAAGCCCAACGCCCAATGTTCTCTTCAAAATAGATCGTCCGAGCTGGCGTCGGAATGCGAGAGGTAGGCCGAAGATACGGCGAGTTGCTTGCCATCTCACCCGGCGCAAGATCCGGACTCACTGAGCACCCCGCACCACACCACACCATGAACACATTCGCCGCATAGCTGGTCCCGAAATGATCGTAGGACGATCGATCCGACTCACGAATCCAATCTGCACAATGAGGCCCCGTACCATCCGCAAACCCCTTGGGTGGACCGTCATCAGAGGGACATTGAAACAGATTTAGATCGAGTCGCGTATCACTAGAAGCGCCAGCGCGATCGTAAGGGCTATGGAAATCCGTGAATCCGCCGGGATATAGTACCTCATTGAGAGGCCTAGTCGCTGGCCCAAATCCTGCCTTGGTTCCGTACTTACTGTCGAGAAAATGCGGGCCGCCGAGAAACTCAGGTCGACCCACGCCCGACTTACCGCCCCACTCGTACGCACCGATGAAGGTTGGCTCTGCCCAAGGCTGATTGTACTGAAGCGGATGCGCCGGAATCGCCCACCCGGCAACATCGTCTGTCGCATAGATTCGACTCGATGTGGCGATGCTCTTGGTGTTGGACAGGCAAGCAGATTGCTTCGCCTGGCGACGGGCCGCCCCCAGTGAGGGCAACAGAATTGAGATCAACATCGCAATGATCGCAATCACGACCAATAGTTCGATCAGTGTAAATCCCGCTCGATAGCGTTGTCGTACATGGCCCATGCGCGCGAATCCTCTGCGAGAAAAAGGGGCGGGGATCCCTCAAGCTTGGCAAGCTCGCATCAGTATAAGCGTCGGAATGACAAAAGTCACGACAGACTGGGAATTCGCAGCATCTCGGTGAAAATAGCGCCTAGTTCGCCCGGTCGTACCGGAACTCCCAACGGCTGGACTCTTGCCCGTCTTTGTAACCAACGACCTCGACCTGAAGGATGTCGTCGCTACCTCGGGAGAAGATAAACTGACGCGGTGCGTTCCGCATCGGATTTTCAAAGACCGCCTTTCTGTCTCCAACGGACTTGAGCGGATAGTAGAATGGAGCCTTCCTGCCCTCCCATCCCGTCATCTCGCTGTCGAAATGGCGAAGTCGAAAAGCGATCTTCCCGTCGTTCTCACTAATGGTGCAGAATTCGTTAATCCAGGTCTTTCCGTTCTTGGACCACCGAAACATGCCCATCAATTGACCACCGCTGGGCTCACTCCATGTCTCGTGAAGAATTCCGTCATCATCACTTCGCGTCCACGACCCGGCGATCCATGAGAAATCCTCGATGCCAGCTGTTTGCGCAGTGGCGGCACGCGATGGAATGGCAAATGGCGCAAGCTCCACGACACGAAATGCGTGACCCTCTGCGCCATGGAACGTCAACGACGGAAGCCCCCAAAAAACGTTTCCGTTCTTGGTTTTGATGCCGCCGTTTTGCAAACTCGTACGGGCCGCACTTAAATCCTCCGTCGCAAAAACCACCTGAGGCCGATCTCCCTCCGTCGATGCGAGCGCCCGCTCAGGACGTTCTTTCTTGTGAAGAACAATAGAGAACGCCCCGACCTTCTTGAGTGCGAGCGTCGTTGGTAAGTACGCCCGCGTGCTGACAGGAATCCCAAACACATCAGCGAATAAAGGTTCAGAACCTGGCAGATCCTCAAGACTGACGCCGACATTGAACACGCGGGGCTTTTTCGCAGGCGGAAGGTCATTGGCTGTGATCTTCAGAAGGTGGATCGCGTTACCGGCCGGGTCACGAAGACGGATGAACATCCCCAGTGCAAACGGCTCGGGCTTGTCCGTCACGAACGTTACCCCCAGCTTTCGCCATTTCAAAATCGTCTTAGCGAGATCATCAACGTAAAGGTTCAAGTTCAAAGCCGTCGTCTTTCGAGGCTGACTACCGATGCGCTCGCGGAGAACAAGCCTCGTCTCGCCCAAACCAAGAAACGCCAACCCGTTGACCGTTCCGTCATCCTGACGCCCGAAGCCAACGACGTCTTCGTAAAACTCAACCGCCTCACCAAGGTCAGCAACGGCTAGCTCGATAGCGTAGGCTTCAAACATCGGGGCATCTGGTTGCTGCGCGTATAAGATGCCGGCGTGAACACAAACGAGAAAACATACAATCCCGCTCGACCATGTACGATTTCTGTTTCTCATCCTTGGATTCCTTGTTCTATTGATTGTCTGTCTTGAAAAACAGCGATTACTCGCGTCGGCAACGAGCTATTCCGTCCGCTCGATCTGACGAAGCTCGACGTGTTTTCCGTACTTCACGTGAGGACAAGTCCGCGAAATCTCGATCGCCTCATCGTATGAGACCGCTCGAATCTGAAAGAAACCGGTCAAGATATCGTCCGCCCCGATCCACGACCCGTCAACAACAGCGACCCGCTCTCCCGGAGCACTGAGCAACTTCCCAGGTTCATCCGTAAGCTTCTCCCCTGCTACAAGTCGCCCCCGCTCTGCCAGATCCCCTGCCCACGCCTGATACTCAAGGACTAATTCAGGAATCTGCGCGGGATCAACCGCCGCGGCCTCCTTCGGATCTTCGTGAAGCACTAGCATGTATTCATTCATCTGATCATACTCCTCTACGACCTGACTCCCCGTCATTCCAAATGAGACACTAAAGCCGCCTTCTCTGACAGTGACATTCCCACCCAAAAACACAAGCGAACCGAAAGCAACCATCGCCGCGACCGCGCCGGTCGCGAGCGGCAAGAAGCGAAACCCCTCGCGCCAAGTCAACGGTCGCGATGACACCATCCCTACAACGTCGGCCGACGAAACGGCCGATCTCACCCCCGACCACTCATCCAACCTCGCAGCCGTCAGGCATAACGAGTCGTATTCGGCTTTGCATTCGCCGCAAGATGCAAGATGAGACTCGACGCCTTGACGCGCGTCTGCGTCTAGCTCGCCATAGAGCAATCCGGGCAGCTCGAGATGTACCTGCGAACATTCCATCTTCCGTTTACTCCGTCTGTGTCGTCCTGCCTTGATCTTCGAGTAGATCCCTAACCTGTTGAAGACCTGCAAGCACGCGTGACTTGATCGTCGTCACGGGTTCACCAACGATTTCCGCGATCTCCGGGAAAGTAAGGGCTAAATAGTGACGCATCACGAGCGCCTCACGCGTCGAGACTGTGAGTTTGTCCAGTGCAATTGAAACCGCGGCGCCGATATCTCCGCGATCGACCCAAGACGTGTCGCCCACTGACGCGGAGTGCGAACCCAGAGCCGCAACCGCCGCGACCCGCTCGACGCGAGCCGTCGACCGCTGCTTGCGCCCGTAATCATGACAAGCGTTCAGCGTCAAACGATACACCCAAGTCGAAAGTGATGACCGACCATCGAACCCTCCAAGCGAACGATGCATACGCAGAAGCGCTTCCTGCCGCACATCCTCAGCATCATGAACACTTCCCGTCATCCGGTAGGCCAATTGAAATACACGATCACCAAAGTGGCGAACGATTTCCGGAAACGCACGCGGGTCCTCAGAATGAATCCAACCAGCGATGTCATGCTCCATAGCGTCAAGATTCCGCATCAAGCGCGACTCCTTTGTTCTCCCATCCCGTTAGACGGAACCGAGTGAGAGAACGACGAGCGACTTGCAAGTTTTCTTGAACGATCGCCAATTTGACTCCGTACCTTATTCGGGAGAACCCGAAACCGCGTACCAGATTAACGTCTTGAGATTGAAAATCGCGTGAATAGCAAACGGAACGACGAGCGAACCACTCCGCTCGTACGAATATCCCAACACGACTCCCAACACCACTAGCGCGGGAATTGCCTGTGGTTGTGGAAAATGAACGAACCCAAAAGCCACCGACGAGAGAATGATGGCCGTACGTCGACTGCCGAACGCGTTGCATAGAAACGTTTGCAGGATGCCACGAAAAAACGCTTCTTCCGCTAGCGGCGCGATCACGCTCGCCCCGATCCAAAGCCCCGCAACAACGAAAAACCCGACGCCCTCTCCCCCGAGGGCAAGGATCGTCGGATGCGATGGAAACTCATACCCGTTCGCGAAATATCGAACGGCGACAACCGTCCAATCGTGAACCAGTGGACAAACTCCCAGTGACACAACCGAAAGTCCGACGAACGCAAGAACAGAGAGGGTACCGGAAGCCCCAGCGCCGCCGAAGACGAACGACTTCGCGCCCCCACGAAACAACCTCGACCCGATCTCGAAGCAAGCAAGCAACCCAACGATCTGAGCGCCATTCCCAACCATCAGCCCCGAACGAACGTCGGCCGCCTCTGAGAAAATCGTCTGCGATACCCCAGACAGCACCATCGCCCCAAACAGATACGCCAGGACTGCCGCGATAACCGAATCTTCACGTAATCCGACCGCACGATCCCCCGTCTCGACCAAACATCGCGATGACCCAGGACCAGCACACCGAACGCACCACAAAATCGCGATCGCAACACCCGCGAAGCTCAGGATTTGATCAATCGTTTCGAACACGTCGCGCCACTCCATTGGCTACAGCTATCGCCGCTCGCAATCCTCACCCCGACAAGTATGATACACACCACAAAGGACCGCCACCCCTATGACTATATTGGATCAAATCGTCAAGACAAAGCGTTCCGAAGTCGCTGCAGCAAAATGCGCGCGACCCATCGCCGAACTGCGCAGAATCGTCGACATAACCGCCCAACCACGAGACTTCTTCGTCGCTGTCACCCAACAACCTCAAAGGACCGTCAACCTCATCGCGGAAATCAAAAAAGCCTCACCCTCCGCTGGGATCATCGTCACCGACTTCGACCCAGTCACCATCGCCAAGAAGTACTACGAAAACGGCGCATCCGCACTAAGCGTCCTCACCGACGAGACTTATTTCCAAGGACACCAAGACTTTATCGCGCTAGTCAAACAGGCGGTAGATCTCCCCGTCCTCCGCAAGGAATTCATCATCGACGAATACCAAGTCGTCGAGAGTCGTGCCGCTGGTGCAGACGCCATCCTATTAATCTCGGAGATTCTATCGCTGGACGAAATCCAGCGACTACACGCAACCGCCCGCAGTCTCGATATGACTGTCTTGATTGAAGGACACTCAGCCAACAAACTTCTCGCCGTCCTCGAACGCCTCGGCGCACCTCTGGGAAACGGTTACCTCCTCGGAATTAACAATCGAGACCTCCACGCCCAGAAGACAGATGTGAATAGAACGGTCCAGATCGCGGAAACTCTCCCGCCCACAACACCGTTCGTCTCAGAAAGCGGCCTGAAGACTCGCGACGACGTCGGAACCGTCGCCAACGCTGGCGCATGCGCCATCTTGGTCGGCGAGTCGATTCTCAGGTCAAACGACATCGGCGATAAAATCCGCGAGCTGCTCGGCAACTCAGAACAATAGCCCTTCCGCAGATTCTTCAGATGCTTATCGACAAACCGAGCAAGCTCTTCGTAGTACAGCAACCGATTCGCCTCTTTCGCAAACCCATGACCCTCGTCCGGAAAGTAAAGCTCCTCAACATCGATTCCACGCCGTTTCAACCCCACGGCAACCCGCCTCGCCTCCCCAATCGCAACACGCGAATCATTCAGCCCATGCGCAAGCATCAACGGCGCAGTAATCCGATCAATCTTATCAATAGGTGAAATCGATTTGAGAAACGGTCGATCTGTCAATGGCCCATATTCAACTTCACGCAACTTCCGACGGTACGCTTTCGTTTGCTCTAGAAACGTCTCGAAGTTTACAACTCCCGCAACGTTACAAGCAGCCCCGAAGAGGTCTGGCGCTTCCCCCAAGCGATCGCCAAACACAGACGGGCTGTTCAAAATACGTTACGAGGTAATAATCAAGAGAGTGTCCAGAGGTGAATCACAATTGACGCCTTCGACCGTGCAGATAGCGAGTCCGCGCCGAGCAACCCCTTCCTTCGTCGCTGCCACAGCAAGCATCGTCGCACTCTTCCTA